>CAYLSM010000040.1:0-19869 GCA_964386505.1 uncultured Gemmatimonadales bacterium | reverse complement strand
TTATTTCTTCAGTCCGAAACGCAGGTAGAACAGCGGCCTGAGAATGCTCCACCAGCCCTTGAACGGCACCATCTTGGTATATCCCAGCTGACGGATCTTGGGATAGTACTTGGTCACAGGCACCTCGGTGACCTTGTAGCCGCCGGTGAGGACCTTGTAGTAGAAATAAGGCTCCAGCTCGTAGCGATTCAGCCAGTCCTGTTTAAGGTTGATCCGGGGGTCATTCAGGATAGAGGCGCGGAACACCCGGTAGCCGTTGGTCCCGTCGGTGATCTTTCTGAACATGAGCGCGCTGAAAATCCAGGAATACACCTGGGTGAACAGGCTGCGGAAAGCCGGGTGGTTGACTCTCTTGCCGCCTTTCATCCACCGCGACCCATGCACATAGTCATAGCCCTGGTCCACGATCTTCTCGAGAAACCGCGTGACCTCGGCCGGCTCATCCTGGTCATCGCCGGCCAGCTCGACTATGATCGAGTAGCCGTGCTCCAGGCCGTAGAAAAAGCCGGTGCGGTAGGCCGCACCAGCGCCCATGTTCACCGCGTGACGGACCACGGTGGCCCCGGCCTCGGCCGCCTCGGCGGCGGTGTTGTCCGTGGATCCGTCATCCACAACCACAACCTCATCCACTATGTCCAACGGCACCTTGCGCACGCTGTTTCCGATTTTGCCCGCCTCGTTGAGGCAGCCCATCACAGCCAGTATCTTTTCGCCTTTGTACATTCAGCTCGACCTGTCGCAGATAAGTTGAAGAAGAAAGAAAAAGATTTGCCTCTCCTCACGAATTATGATCAGACGCAATAAAGCTAAAAATTTAAGGACATCCGAAACTGTTGTCAAAACAAAAGAGCCGCACGCCAATCCTGATGCGGTCTATCAGTTTGTGTTCGAAAGAAGAATGTCGGTTCGAGGGGCAGTGGAGGGAATCTATTTTGTGCGGCTACCAAGGTGCCGGGCCGGGAGAGCCCAACCCGCCTGGCTCAGGTTTTATCTTCCAGAGTTTCCCTGATTTTGGCGGCCAGCTCTTTCATCGAAAAAGGTTTCTGGAGAAAATGCACTCCCTCATCCAGCACGCCGTGGTGGGCGATCACGTTGGCAGTATAACCCGACATAAACAGGTGTTTGAGGTCCGGGGAAAAGGGTGAAAGGTGTTTGATCAGTTCCCGTCCGTTCATTCCCGGCATCACAACGTCGGTAATCAGCAGGTGGATCTTACCGCGGTGAATCTCAGCCAGGGCGATGGCCTCGGTCGGGGTTGAAACCGCCAGTACGGTATACCCCAGGCGTTCGAGCATCGTTTCAGTCAGGCTCAGAATGGCCGGCTCGTCCTCCACCACAAGGATAGTGTGGTCGCCGGGCGCCTCGGGTGCCGTGTGGCTTTCCTCTGGAACGGGTGCTATTTCACCGGAATAGCGTGGCATGTAAATGTTGAAGGTCGTTCCATGCCCAGGCTCACTGTAGACATTGATGAAACTGTTGTTCTGCTTGACTATGCCGTAAACTGTGGCCAGTCCGAGACCGGTGCCCTTGCCCGGTGCCTTGGTGGTAAAAAACGGTTCGAACAGATTATATAAGGTTTCCTTGCTCATCCCGCGGCCATTGTCACTCACCGACAGGCACACGTATTCCCCGGGTATGAAGCCTGAATGGCTTTGGGAGTAGAGTTCATCCAGTGTCAGGTTTTTGGTTTCGATCACAATCCGGCCCGTGTCCGCAATGGCATCCCGGGCGTTGATACACAGATTGGCAAGTATCTGGTCGATCTGGGACGGGTCGAACTTCACAGTCCAGATATCACTGTGAGGGATCCAAACCAGTTCTATATCCTCTCCGATCAGGCGTTTCAGCATATTCAGCACGCCTTTCACCGTCTCGTTCAGATCGAGGACCTTGGGAGCGACAGTCTGTTTGCGGGCGAAGGCCAGCAGTTGCTGGGTCAGGGCGGCGGAGCGCTCTGCGGCTTTCAGGATTTCATGTAGCTCGCTGTGGAGCGCCTTGTCAGGCTCCACCTGGCTCAAGGCCAGTTCAGCGTGGCCGAGAATCACCAGGAGCATGTTGTTGAAATCATGGGCCACGCCACCGGCCAGCCGGCCCACGGATTCCATTTTCTGGGCCTGGGCGAGCTGGTTCTGCAATTTCTCTCTTTCCTGCTCGGCCTGCTTGCGCTGTACTATTTTCCATACCGCATCCATCATCAGGGTGAGCTGACGGATGTCCGAATCGTCATAATTACTCTGCTTACCCGACACGCTCACCACCGCAACGATACGGTTTTCGATGATGACAGGGATCGCCAGCAGATTGTTCGAGCGGTCGGTGGCATTCGTTCCGTCTTCGGCCAGAGTTTCAGCCGGGTGGTTGTTGTTCAGCATGAGGGCCTGTTTCTTATTGACCACCCGCTGAAGCAGTCCGGACTCGATCAACCGGTCAGCCGCCCCGGGCTGGTCTGCCCTCGTCTGCGGCTCAGTCGCGCTGACCCAGGTATTCAGACTGAATTCTTTCCCGGTTTCATCGTATAAATAAATATACCCGGTCTGGCTTCCGGTCAGCACAATCGCCTCGTTCAGGGCGAACTCCAGCAGGCCCTGCAGGCTTTCGGCCGGAAACTGGTTGATCCTCAGCAGGCTTTCAAGACGGGCCTCGTTCAGCTTGATCGCCTCCAGAGCCTGCATGCGTTCGGTAATGTCGCGGCCGGTGCCGATTAAGCTTGAGACCTTGCCTGTCTCATCCTGGATCGCTTTGGAGGTCCAACTCAGCCAGCGCCAGCCGTCGACTGTCCGGGCTCTTATCTCGAGGCTGCCCTGAGGAGGCGAGGCGGAGAGCTGATCCACCCTCAGGTTCATACGCGGTAAATCCTCGGGGTGCACGAGGGGTTTGTATAACGTGCCGATCAATTCCTCGGGTTTCTTGCCGAACAGCTTGCAGAAAGCTGGGTTCACATAAAGAAAACTTCCCTCCAGGTCAATCTTGACGATCAGGTCCTGCTGGCTTTCGACCAGGAGCCTGTATCTTTCCTCGCTCTCGCGAAGGGCCTCCTCGGCACGTTTGCGCTCGTTTATGAACCTGGCCTGAAGTAAATTCTGATAGGCGTGTTGAGACAACTGGTTGGCGAGAGTGAACAGTGCCAGGGTCACTTTCCTGAACTGCTCCTGAGACATGACCGGCACTTCGTGGAAAGCCTCGATAAACTGTGCCTCGTCGACCTCGAGCAGCCGGGCGTACTCCCGCATCTGCTCGTCGGTCTGGCACCCGTCACGCACCTGGCCGATCAGGAAATTGGCGATATGTTTGCCACCGACCGAAATGCCGGCGCCTGCCCCCCAGAGGCCAGCGCTAAGGCAGGGACGGATTGTCGGCACTTTCACGCAGTCACGGCCGAGCATGGAATCGGAATGCATGCACCGGGCTCTCCCGACCTCGCTCTTGCGGATGGTTTCTGAGCAGAGCCGGCTGAAATTGCCCGGCTTGGTTATGGGGGCCCCGTCGGGGTGGGTGATCAGCGCAGCCACTCCGGTCGCTTCGGCGAACGTATCCTGGAGATACTGGAGGTCTTTCAGATCGAACAGGTCCTCAAGGGTGATCTCCTCAGGGTTGTCAGAGGGCTGGACCAACGAACGCATGCGTTTTTCCAGCGCCTCGTCCTCACGCTTGCGCTCGGTGATGTCCACGGCCAGGCAGAATATGACTTCGTCTCCGCCCCGCTCAACCAGCTTGGCGTTAATGAACAGGGGCAGGATCGACCCGTCTTTGCGGACGTGGTTGATTTCGAAAGCGGCCTCCCCCTGCTCACGGATTGCAGCCAGCCTCGACTCGCACAAGCTGGCGCTGTCCTGGGCGGTCAGGTCACTCAGGCTGAGTGAGGAGAACTCCTCACGGCTGTAGCCGTAGTACTCCAAGGTCCGCCTGTTGGCGTACAGGTAGTTGCCTTTCAAGTCATGAAGCATGACTGCTACAGGCGCGGTTTCCAGCAGGAATGAAGCGTCCCCGAAACTCTGTGGCAATGAATCCGGGTTGAAATCGGCTGGAGAGGTTGGTTCCGGTCGTTTCTTCAGGAAGGAAATTTCTTTTTCCAACTCCTTGATACGTTGGAGCAGAATTTCTGGAGTATGCGATCCGGTCATGGCGATTATCTGTCCGCTAATATGTTTGTCTTGTTCTTCGAACGAGCCACCAGGCTTCCCGATTTTCTTTAATATATCTCATAAATCTTTGGTAAGTCAAATGCATCGCATTTCAATCAGGACGATACCGGAACCTTTTGTCTGCAGCCATAAGAGCATGCCCAAACTCGGGGTGAACACTATGTTTACCTTAAACGAATCTGCACTCGAGCTTTGACGCTGAGGACCTCGTTTTGCCGCGGACTCGAGATTCAGCTACAAACAAAAAGCCGCCTCAAGGGCGGCTCACTGTATGCTTTTCAAAGTCGAAGCCTGGTTTTCTATGCTTTCATTTTTTCGGGCAGGTAGGGGACATACATTCTGTCCACGTTTGTTATATGATTGACAATCCACTCCTGGATGTAATCTCTTAGTTCGATGGCGAGACAAAGGTTATCCTGAGAGTACAATTCCTTGAAGTCCTCTATTTTCTCCCTGAACGCGTCGTGCTGTCTCCTGTGGGCGATCAAGTTTGGGTAGCCATATTTTGCCATCAGAGATTCTTCTGCCGTGAAGTGATAAAGGCAGAATACATCCAGAACCTGAAAGAGATCCTTAAGTCCATCGACCTTGTTCTGGTCAATGGCTTGGTCGAGTTCAATCAGTTGCTTGAAAAGGTACTTATGCGGGTCGTCCAGCGATTTGATCCCGATGGAGAACTGCCGACCCCACTTAAACGCCTTACGTGCCATTGATAAAATATCCGCCGACTTATGTGTTGCCAGGGGAGCAAGAGTCAGAAATCCAAGGCGGAAACATAGCGCAGTTGAAATTATTTTGTCAATATAGTTTAGTGTTTGCAAGCCAGTGTGAGAAAAATTGCCATAAAACCTGATTGATGTAAATAAAAAAGGCTTGCCGGAAAACCGGCAAGCCAATCAAAACTATGGTGAGCCGTGCGGGGATCGAACCCACGACCCGCTGCTTAAAAGGCAGCTGCTCTACCAACTGAGCTAACGGCTCACTTTATATTCGTCCGGTACAATCCAAACCGTCTTCGCGGCGTCAGTTCCCGCTGCAATCGATGATCTGGTCACGCTCCACGCCCACGCTGACCAGGGCGATCCGGCAGCCCATTATCCGGCTGATCCTCTCCAGATATGAGCGGGCCGCCTCAGGCAGGGCAGCGTAGCTGGTGATCCCGCTGGTGATTTTCCCCCAGCCCGGCACTGTCTCGTATACCGGCTCGCACTCATCGAGCACATCCGGATCGCAGGGGAACTCGGTGAGCACCTTGTCCCGCCAGCGGTAGGAGTTGCAGATTTTCAACTCGTCCAGAGTGTCCAGCACATCCAGCTTGGTCACGGCCAACTCGGTCAGGCCGTTGATCCGCTGGCTGTAGCGCGTCACCACGGCATCGAACCAGCCACAGCGGCGCGGCCGCCCGGTAGTCGCCCCATACTCGTGTCCCAGCTCTCGCAGGCATTCGCCCTGCTTATCCAGCAGTTCGGTGGGCATGGGGCCGTTGCCAACGCGGGTGGTGTAGGCCTTTACCACACCCACCACCGAGTTGATAACTCCAGGGCCGATCCCCAGACCGGCCATCGCTCCGCCGGTGCTGGTGTTGCTGGAGGTGACGAACGGGTAGGTGCCGTGGTCAACATCCAGAAGGCAGCCCTGGGCGCCCTCCAGCAGAAGGCGCTTGCCCTGCTGGTGCGACTGGTGCAGATACAGCGAGACATCCGTCTCCATCTCCAGGAAAGCCTCGCGGTGAACCAGGAGATTCTCCGCTATCTGAGCGCCGTCCACCCGCGCCTCGCTGCCCAAGGCCTGGAGGAGTTGGTTCTTGGACTGGGCGTTCTCGATAACCTTGGCGCGCAGCTTGTCCGGGTGGTTGAAATCCATCACCCGCACACCCGAGCGCGCGATCTTGTCCTCGTAGGCCGGGCCTATCCCCCGACCCGTGGTGCCGATCTTGCCCTTGCCGCGGGCTTTCTCGCGTTCCTGATCCAGCACCTTGTGGTAGGTCAGCAGAAGGTGCGCCTTGCCGCTGATCTTGATCCGTCCGCGGGTGGCGATCCCAGCCTGGTGAAGGGCGGCCTGTTCCTCACAGAAATTATCCGGGTCGATCACCACCCCGTTGCCGATCACGCAGACCGGGTCGGGATAGATTATCCCCGAGGGTATCTGGTGCAGGATGAACTGCTTGCCACCCACCACCACCGTATGACCGGCGTTCGCCCCGCCCTGAAAGCGCGCCACGATGTCGGCCTGTTTGGCAAGATAATCGACTATCTTGCCTTTGCCCTCATCTCCCCACTGGGAACCGATCACTATAGTCGACGGCACTCGACACCCCCGCAAAATCTCATTCTGTTTCGAGTTGTGTTCACTGGGCAATCAATGACCAGTCGGGTAATCTATCGGAAAGAGGCGGGGCTGTCAAGCAGAAATCCAAAAACCCGTTCCAGGGCTTCAGATCGGGCTTCAAAGCCCCGTAGGGGCGTCCAGGAAAGTTGCGCTCAGGCCGAAACGCGTGGCAAGGTGCCCGGACAGGGCCCGCAGGCCCGGAGTCTCGGTGGCGTAGTGCCCGGCGAACAGCACGTTAACGCCCCACTCGCGGGCAAAGTGGTAGAGCGTGTGGCTGGCTTCGCCGGTGACAAAGGTGTCGATACGGCGACTGAGAGGTTCGGTGAGAAGTTTTGCCCCGCCGCCGGAACAGACCCCGACCCGCTGCACACTCTCCGGCCCGAACGGAAGGAGCTGGCTGCTGGTGTCCAGCAGACTGTCCAGGTGACTGACAAAGGTCTCGCGCCCGAGCGGCCGGGCTGTCGAGGCGATCAAGCCTATCGGGAGGCCTTTCTCCGTAGCCAGCGGGCCCTCGGCGGTCAGTTCGAGTTGACGGGCCAGGACCGCGTTATGCCCCAGGGTGGGGTGGAAATCCAGGGGCAGGTGGGCTGCGTAAAGTGAGATTCCCGCATCCAGCAGGGCCCTGACCCGGGCGCGGTGCGAGCCGGCAATCGCCAGCGGCTTGCCCCAGAACAGCCCGTGGTGCACGATAAGAAAGTTGGCCCCGGACTGCACGCACAGGTCGATTGTCTGTTGTGAGGTGTCCACGGCAAAGGCCAGTGCGCCCACGCGCGCGGCGCCCTCCACCTGAAGCCCGTTCAGGGAGGAGTCCGCCGCCTCCCAGCGGCCGATCTCCAGCAGCTCATCCAGGTAGGCGGTCAGCTCGACCAGCGGTATGACCGCTCCGGAGGCCACGGTCAGACCTCCACCGCGCGGGCGAACTGGATCGCCGGAATGCCACGCAGTTTCTGCATTACGTCCTCCGGGATCACCGAATCCACGCTGATCAGCGACAGGGTGTTGCGTCGCTGGTCATCGCGGCCCAGACGGTACTCGGCGATATTCAGCCCGGCCGCGCCAAGCACGCCGCCCACCTGGCCGATCACGCCCGGTACATCCGCGTTCTTGATCACCAGAAGGTGGCCGCGGGGGTTGACATCCATGTGGAACTCGTTGATCCTCACGATCCGCTGAAGCTCACCGCCGAACACGGTGCCCACCACAGTGAGAGTCTCGCTGTCCGTGATCACGCTGCATGCGACCTGGCTGGTGTAGTCGGCCCGGTCGGTGCTGGAGCTTTCCACGGTGATTCCGCGCTGACGGGCCAGGAAACCGGCGTTGACAAAGTTGACATTCCCGCCGGCCGTGACCGGGGTCAGAAGGCCCTTGAGCAGGGTGAGCTTGAGCGGCTGCAGCGCCTCGGTGCAGTCGCCGGCGCAATTGATGCTGACTTTCTGCACTCCACCGCTCAGGAACTTGGCCATGAACACACCGATCCGTCCGGTCAGCTCCACCCAGGGGCCGAATTTTTCGACCAGGGCGAAATCGGTAATCGGCAGGTTGACCGCGTTGTCGTAGACATTGCGGCTCAGTACGGCCTCGATCTGCTCGGCGATCTGCACACCCACGTTGATCTGTGCCTCGCGGGTCGAGGCGCCCAGGTGCGGGGTGGCCACCACTTTCTCGTGCAGCACCAGGTCGAACGACTCCGGCGGCTCCTTGCTGAACACATCCAGGGCCGCCCCGGCGATCGTACCCTCGTTCAGGGCGGTCAGCAGCGCGGCCTCGTCCACAAGCGCGCCGCGGGCGCAGTTGACCAGCAGGGCGCTCTTTTTCATCTTTCCGAGCAGCTTGGCGCCCACCAGTTTTTTGGTCTCCTCGGTCACCGGAAGGTGCAGGCTCACCACGTCCACTTTCTCGAACAGCTCCTCCAGCGTCACCAGGCTGATCTCCTGCTCGGCGGCGCGGGACTCCGAGATGAACGGGTCATAGGCCAGCACGCGCATGCGGAACGCCTGGGCATAGCGCGCCACCTCGCTGCCGATCCGTCCCAGGCCCACCACGCCCAGAGTTTTGCCGCACAGCTCGTTGCCCACGAATTTGCTGCGCTCCCACTTGCCGGCCTTGAACGAGGCGGCGGCCGCGGGGATCTTGCGCGCCAGGGCCAGCAAAAGTCCCCAGGTGTGCTCGGCCGCGGCCACGGTGTTGCCGCTGGGGGTGTTCATCACCACAATACCGCGCTCGGTGGCGGCATCCAGGTCCACATTGTCCACGCCCACACCGGCCCGGCCGATCACCTTGAGGCAGTCGGCGGCCTCGATCACCTTGCGGGTCACCTTGACCCCGCTGCGGATCACCAGGGCGCTCACCCCGGCCACGGCCTCGGCCAGCCCGGCCTCATCCAGCCCGGTCTTGATCTCGATCTCGGCGCCCTCGATCCGGCGCAGAATGGACAATCCCTCCTCGGACAGCGGGTCGGCCACAAGTATTCTGAGCTTGCTCATGTCTCTGCCCTCCGTGCGAGGCGGTTAAAGGTTGACCTTGTTGATCACCAGCCCGGTCAGCATCTTGGGGTAGAAATCGGTCGATTTCTGGGGCATGCACTCGCCGTGGTCGGCCACGGCCACCACCTGGGCGACCCGGGTCGGGTTGAGGAAAAAGACCGCCTGATGCGTGGCGGCGGGTCCGGCCACCAGACCGAGCGCCTCCTCCGGCTCGCGGACATAGGTGATATGGTCGGCGCGCTCCAGGGATTTTTCATCGATACCCAGCCGCGGCTCGATTATCAGCTTGTGAAGGATTGTCACATCCAGGCCCTTCAAGTCCAAACTGCCGGAGCCGGGGATACGCGCAGACAGGTCCACGCCGCTTTTCAAACGCAGCACGTACAGGCTGTCCAGTCCGCGGGCGGCCAGGACAAATGCGTGCTCCTGCGCGGCGATATTTTTTAGCTGGGCGGCCAGGTTCTCCGGGCTCACCGTTCCGGCCGCCGCGCAGGTAAAATCCGCACTCAGTTCTTTCAGCAGCACCGCAGGGTCGAACTCCGCCAGGCCGAACACCACGCGGTGGGTGGGCAGCACGCTCAGCCCGGGGTCCTGCAGGCAGACAAAGCTCATCATGGCGTGGCTCGTCGCCTCGTCGCCCACGGCGGGCACACCCTGGGCGGTTTTCTCGCGCCACCAGTTCAGGGCGGTCTCGTAGCGGTGGTGGCCATCCGCGATGTACAGGTTCTTGTCCCGCATCAGGGCCTTGACCTGCGCCACCGCCTCGGGCTCATCCACTTTCCAGACCGTGTGGGTCACGCCATACTCGTCCTGCACCCGGATCAACGGCTCAAGTCCGGCGATCCGGCTGTCGAACAGGGCGTTGATTTTCTGCTCCGGGTCCGGGTAGAGCATGAACAGCTGGCCGAACTGGCTGCCAGTGGCGCGGGTCAGCTTGAGACGGTCCACCTTGGGGCCGCTGTGGGTGTGCTCGTGGGGGCGGATCACTTTTTCGGCAAAGTCATAGAGCTGGCCCAGTCCGATAAAGCCCTTGCGCGTGCGGGTCTCGCCGCTGCCCGGCACCCGGTAGCTCTGGTGGTAGGGGTAGAACCCCGGCGTGCTCTGGCGTTTCAGGATTCCCTCGGCCAGCCATTTCTCGAATGTGGCCGCGGCGCTCTCGTACACGCTGTCATCAGTGTTGCCAGGCTCGGCGGGAAGGATCACCCGTACTATGTTGTTCGGACTGGCCGCCAGGTAGCGCTTTTTCATCTCCGGAGAGATTTTATCGTAGGGCTGGGTGGCGAGCTTTTCGTAGGGGCCGGCCTGGGCCGGGTCGAAAGAGATGCCGCGAAAAGGAAATATCTCTGCCATAGTCCTCTGTCCGGGGCTGGGATTTCGGGTGTGATAAAACGGCGAACTCAAATTGAATGAATAAAGTTAATACCGGAAGGTCTAAGCGGACAAGACTTAATTTCTAACTTGACACGGAACTCCCGAAATCGAGCGACTTTGGTGTATCCAGGCGACGCGGGACAGTTACGTCAGCGGCGCTCAGCGATAGAAAGCTTCCGGTCCGAACACCTCGACCCGGCCGATACCGGCTTGCCATGGATCGAACCCATAGCGTCGCAGAGTGTTCGAGGGAGCGAAAGACGAGAACATGAACAGGTGATACCCGGCCGTCTGCAAGCGCTGTACGTTCCCGGACGAAAGCGTATGCACCAGATGGATGTCCCGACCTCGCAGCAGTCGGGTCTGACCCGGCTCCCAGATTCCTGCCGGGTCTATGAGAGTGGAGAACCCCGCCTCAGGCGGTTCCAGAAGCGGGTTGTGGAAAGTCAGTATATCTCCCATGCCGGTGATCAGGACCGAGTGCTGCGGAAGGCACAGCTTGTCCAGCCCGAGGCGCAGGTGGTTCAGTTCGCGGCGCTCCAGCCAGTCGTTTACTATCAGACCGGGAGCAAGGTGCAATTTCAGGCTGCGCTTTCCGCTTTCACCGCCCAGCGGATCGAGGCAAAGCAGGCCGTGGGAGAACAGTAAAAGCCCGAGTACAAACGTCTCTCGCCTCGGGATATGTTTCCCGATCCAGAGAATAAGAAACGTAACTGCCGGCAGAAGATAGGATATCTCATCCGGGTGCAGCAGGAACAGGAGGAAATACACAGGCGGCAGGATCGATTCATACATACGCTCCAGGCGCCCGGTGCTTTCCCGGGACACGGAGCGCACCATGCCGTCCCGGTCTCGACTTTTTACGAGCAGCCAACCAAGACCGAGCCAGGCCGGCAGACCCAGGCACATCCAGGCGCGGTAGCCGGCTTGGCTCAACAGGTCCGCGGCGTTGACCGCAGTGGCCGGAACTTTGAACATCCCCAGGCCATAGCGGTCGATCCCCGGCAGGTAGAAAGCCAGTCCCACCGAAGTCGCCAGCGCCGTGCTGGTCAAAGCCTCGCGGTATCTGCGCTGACCGGCCAGCCAGAGCCATAACGGCAGGCCGCCCAGAATGCCTGTCAGCCGGAACCCGGCCGACAGCCCGAGCATCAGGGCCGCTGAGGTCAGTCTGCCCGAGAGTGCCAGCCAGGCGGAACCCAGCAGCAGGGCCAGGGCTGGAACATAATCCATACACGTGGCGCAGTTGAGCAGGAAAACAGGCGTGAAACAGAAAGTCAGGGTCAGGATAGCCGCATTCGGACGCCCGCAGGCCAGGCCGTGGAAGAAAAACAACGCCAGCAAGCCGAAACCCAGCACTGTGAGATTGGCCGCCAAATGGCCGCCCCAGGGCACAATCAAGGCCAGCATGAATTCAAACAGCGGGTTTCCCGGCAAGCGCGAGGGGATGTATTCACCGCTCCGCCAGAGGTGTTCAGCCGCCGCGGCTCCACGGAATGAATCGGCATCCAAGCCGTAATTCAGCAACGCCCGCGGCAGGGTCAACGCAACTGCGAGGAGCGGGATTAGTCCCAACAGTGCATTTTTTTTGATTTGTTTGTCAGGCATCGGTTAAACCGGACCGGTGGGTGTTTTGTGCAACGAAATATTTATAAATTACGTTTAACTTATTTTTATGTCAATACCGGTTAAAGGGTGGTTGCCTCACTGGCAAGGTTGGATTATTGTTGTCTTGAGACTGACTGGGAGTGGTAGGTGGGGAGCATGACTGAATACCTGGAGAAAGAGCGAGACCCGGAGTGGACACAGCCAACCGTCACCTGAAACTCGCCAGCGCCTGGAGCCTTTCGGCCGTGGGGGCGATGGTCGAGTTTCTCAAGACCGACGGACGCTACCGCGACTGTGTGGCGCATCACGAGCACCTGCCCGAGGCCGACCCAGTATACGCCCAGCCCGATCCGCCGCTGCCGCCGGAGCTGAACGCGGCCCTGCGCCGTCTGGGCATCCCGGCCCTCTACTCGCACCAGGTGGCGGCCCTGGCCGCCGTGCGTGCGGGGAAGAACGTGCTGGTCTCCACCCCCACGGCCAGCGGCAAGACCTTGATCTACAACCTCCCGGTGCTGGAGGCCTGCCTGTCTCGTCCGGAAACCCGGGCGATCTACCTCTATCCGCTCAAGGCCCTGGAGCAGGACCAGCGCCGCAAGATTCTACAACTGGCTCAGTTGGCCGGGCTGGAGGACATTGTCCGGGCCGAGGTCTACGACGGCGACACCAGCGCCCACCGGCGCAAGAAAATCCTGGCCGACCCGCCCAACGTGATCCTCTCCAACCCCGACATGCTGCACCTGGGCCTGCTGGCTTTCCACGAGAAATGGGCCGGGTTCCTCAAGGACCTGCGCTACGTGGTGGTGGATGAGCTGCACACCTACCGTGGCATTTTCGGGGCGCATTTCTCCGGGGTGCTGCGCCGTCTGCGGCGAATCTGCAACCACTACGGCTCCGACCCACAGTTCATTTGCTCCAGCGCCACGATCGCCAACCCGCAGGAGTTCGCCGGGCAGCTTTTCGGCCTGCCGTTCGAGGTGGTGGAGCGCAGCGGCGCGCCCAGCGCGGGCCGGCATTTCCTGTTTGTCAACCCGACAGCACTTAAGCCAAGTACTCTGGCCGGACGGTTCCTGCACGAGTTCGTGGAGGCGGGCCTCAAGACTATCGTGTTCACCAAGAGCCGCAAGGCCACCGAACTTATCCACGCCTTGGTGCTTCGCTCTGGGGGCGGGCTGGAGGGACGGGTGAGCAGCTACCGCTCGGGCTACCTCCCGGCAGAGCGCCGCGAGATCGAGCAGGCCCTGGCCAGCGACCGTCTGGATGCCGTGATCTCGACCAGCGCCCTGGAGATGGGTATCGACATCGGCGGGCTGGATGCCTGTATCCTGTCGGGCTACCCCGGCACGGTGGCCTCCACCTGGCAGCGGGGAGGTCGGGTGGGCCGCAGCGGCCGCGAGAGCCTGATCGTGCTGATCGCCCAGCAGGATGCCCTGGACCAGTATTTCATGCACCACCCGGAGGATTTTTTCCGCCGAAGTTGCGAGCGCGCCCTGGTCGACCCGGACAACGAGTTTGTCCTGGCCGGGCATATCGAGTGCGCCGCGGCCGAGCTGCCGATCCGTCCGGAGGAACCGCTGGCGAAAAATCCGGTGTCGACCGGGCTGATAAGCAGCTTGAAAGCCCAGTCGCGTCTGCTCGAGGACATGCAGGGCCGTCTGGTGGCCGCCCGCCTTCGCCCCCAGGCCACGGTCAACCTGCGCATGACCGGCGAGAGCTATTCAATCGTGGATTCCAGCGTGGAGGGCAAGGCCGCGGTGATCGGTACTGTCGGGGCCGGGCGCGCCCTGGTCGAGTGCCACCCCGGGGCGATCTACCTTCACCGGGCCCGTCAGTACGTGGTCCAGGAGCTGGACCTGGAGAAAAAAATCATCCGCGTGGCCCCCTCGCGCGACCCCTATTACACCCAGGTGCTGCGCGAAAAAGAGACCGAGATTCTTGAGGTGCTCAAGAGCCGCCCGGCCGGGAATTTTATCCTGCGCTACGGACGGCTCAAGGTGACCGAGCGGATCACCGGCTACCAGAAACGCAGCCTTCGCCAGCAGGAGCTTCTGAGCGCACACCCGCTGGAGCTGCCGCCCCAGGTGTTCGAGACTTTCGGCCTCTGGATCGAGGTGCCGCCCGGCATCGAATACGCCACCACCCAGGCCGAGGGGCATTTCATGGGCGGGCTGCACGCCATCGAGCACGCCGCGATCTCGATGTTCCCGCTGTTCGTTCTCTCCGACCGCAACGATATCGGGGGGATCTGTTTTACCCATCACCCGCAGGTGGGTGGCCCGGCAATATTCATCTACGACGGCTATCCGGGAGGAGTGGGGATCGCCCTGGGCGGCTACCAGCACATGGAGGCGCTCCTGGAGGCCACCAGCCGCCTGATTGCCGAGTGCCCCTGCGACAAAGGGTGCCCCTCCTGCGTGCACTCGCCCAAGTGCGGTAACAGCAACAAGCCCCTGGACAAGCCCTCGGCCCTGCTGGCCCTGGATATCCTTCTGGCGCGCAAGCCCCTGCCCGAGGTGCCCGAGGAGGCGGCCGTTGAGGAGAAACCTGCTCCTGAAAAGCCCGCTCCAGCCGTGGCGCCGGGCGTGCTTTTCCCACCGGACAAAAAAATCTACGTCTTCGACCTGGAGACTCAGCGCTCGGCCGAGGAAGTGGGGGGCTGGCGCAACAAGCGCCTGATGCGTATCTCCGCGGCAGTGCTCCAGGACATGGCCACGGGCGAGCTGCTCACTTTCACCGAGGAGGGGACAGGCGAGCTGATCGCCACCCTGGCCGCGGCGGATCTGGTCGTGGGGTTCAACGTGCTCGATTTCGACTATCAGGTCCTTGGCGCCTACGGACCGATCAACACCGCGTCCTGGCCCACTTTCGACATCCTGGCCGACATTCACGCCCGTCTGGGCTACCGGATCAGCCTGGGGGATATCGGGCTGGCCACCCTGGGCACGCCCAAGAGCGCGGACGGCCTTCAGGCGATCCAGTGGTTCAAGGAGGGGCGGCTGGAGCCTATCATCCGGTACTGCTCGGATGACGTGCGCCTTACCGCGCGGCTGTTCGAGCACGGACTGACCCGGGGATTCCTGATGTTCGAGCACAAAACGGCAGGACTGGTGAAGCTGAGTCTTGACTGGGAACTGGACCGGCTGCTCAGGGCTGGAAAAATTGGAATGTGATTTTCACCCTGGGGAATAAAATTATGGACAAGATTGTCACAATCATTTCTATGCGTGTTGTTTTTTCCCGACTTTGAAGAGCCAAAGAGAGGCAAAAAACGCCCGCATGGGGATAAAATGTTGTTTCAGCCGCTGCGGAAGTGTAAGAGTTGGAAACTGACAAACATCATTAAATAGCTGAGTTGATTTGGTAATTCGGTATCTTTGCTCGGCTTGGCGAATTCGGCGCTTTGAAAATGAGATTCAGTAAACGTTAATCACATACAACAGCGGACTTGTTTAGCTTGACAAACCCTGTGATTTTGAGCAAAATTGTTTATGTTTGTTAAGGTGAGGCATCTTAACCTCACCATTCCGTAATTCGGTGTCTCAACGTTTTCAGCCGGGGCTGGAAGGTGCCACGTTCCGCCCAACCAGATGAGCCTGCGCCCATGTTGATGCATGTGAACGACCTTGTTCCTGAGCTTGAGCTTGAGAGCGATGTCCGCCTCAAGGCGGGCAGCTTTCTTATCACCCGGAAGGAGCTCAAGGACGGTCGTCTGAACGAGAAGGTGATCGAGTCGATCCAGCGATTTGCCGCCCAGCTCGCCCCGGAAAGCTACAAGGTGAGTGTCAAGGCGGACGAGCGCGCGCTCAACCAGATCAAGTCCATCCTCGAAAAAGACCTGCTGAGCATTGCCGAGGCGATCGAGTCGGGCAAGGAATACGCCAATTTTCTGAAAGACGACGACCTGCGGGTGAAAGTCATGCGGGTGATGGAGAAGCTCATCTCCAACCCGGACCTGATCCGCCACATCTATGATTTCAAGATCAGCAACACCGAGGCCAACTCGGCCGAGCAGCAGCTCCTCAATCACAGCATCCGGGTGACACTGCTCGCAATCGCCCTGGGCCTGCAGCTCCGCTGGTCGATTATCTCGCTGGTCAACGTGGGCATGGCGGCGATCCTCCACGACATGGGGATAATCCGCACCGAGGTGTTCCCGGACCTGAAAAAGCTGGATGACATGCTGCCGGCCGAGCTCGAGGCGTTCATCAACGAGCACCAGAAAAAGAGCGTCGAGCTGTTCGGCGAGCGGAAAGTCACGCTCCTGCCCTACACGCGGGCCGAGATCCTGCACATCATCAGCAACCACCACCGTCCCAATTTCGAAGACGCACGCCACAAGACTACGCTCCTGCTGTATTTCGCGGAGCTGGTGGATGAGATGATCGCCCCGATGACGCATAAGGTGCGCTACAATTTCACGCCCGAGCAGATCCGGAAGCTGGGCGAGAGGTTTGCGCGCCGTACGGGTCTGGTCAACGTACTGCTCGGGCTGATCCGCCTTTTCAAGGGCAAGGGCCCGGCCTGGGACATGGTGATAGGCTTGGTGCGGGTTTTCTCGATGGACGAGTTGCTGATCGAGGGCTACGAGGAAAAGCTGAAAGAGATCATCGATTTCTGCCCGTTCAACTGCGCGGTGGCCTATCCGCACGCGGGTGGCAACTCACTGCCGCGGACTATATACTGCAACAACAGCACCGACCCGGCTTTCACCTGCGACCATATGGGGCAGGTCAAAATCGAGATATTCCTTAGCCCGGGAAAAGTGAAATCGTTCAACAAGTGCGCCACGTTGACCGAGCAGGTCCACCAGTTGAACATCTGCGGGCGTGAGGAATCAGAGCAGCTCAAGAAAAAGGGTGGCGAGCCGAAGAAGGACGAGAAAGCCGAGGGGGCTGCCGAGGCCGAGCCGGCCGCCGGGAAAGCCCAGGATGAGCAGGCGATCATCGAGGACCTGTTCGGCGGCCAGGGCGGCGCTGAGGATTCGGGCGATAAGGGCGGTCCTGCCAAATAACCCGGTTGAAAGTGACGGGCCGGGGTTTGCCGGTGTATTGAAATAGATTCCCGCCGTACAATCCGCCTGATTCATATTCCATAGCGAAATCACCCGTTACCCGAAAGAATCCGACAGGGGAGAGCGGCCGTGAAAACTGTTTTTGTCCTCGGGACCCGGCCGGAAATTATCAAACTATCCCCTGTGATACGCGCTTATGTCCGTCGCGGCCTGCCCTTTGCAATCCTCCATACCAACCAGCACTACTCGCCCGAAATGGATGCCGTGTTTTTCGAGCAGCTCGAGCTTCCCGCGGCCAGGGTCAACCTGGGAGTGGGCTCGGGAAGCCACGGCGAGCAGTTGGGCCGCATGCTGCCCGGGATAGAAAAAGCCCTGCTGGACCTGAAACCGGAAACCGTGGTGGTGCAGGGAGACACCAACTCTGTCCTGGCCGGGGCGCTGATCGGCCAGCGGCTGGGCCTGAAGGTGGCGCACGTGGAGGCCGGGCTGCGCAGCCATGACCGCCGCATGCCCGAGGAGCACAACCGTATCCTGACCGACCACCTTTCCGACCTGTTGTTCGCCCCGACCGAGGCGGCGCGCGATATACTGCTGGCCGAGGGGTTCGAGGCGGCCCAGGTCCACGTGACCGGCAACACGGTGGTGGACGCCGTGCAGCAGGCGGGCCAGATCGCCGCCCGCCGAGGGCCGCAGGCGCAGGAGTATCCGGCGGGGAGCTATGTTCTGGTCACCCTGCACCGTCCGGAGAACGTGGACCACCCTGAGACACTGCTTTCGATCCTGCGGGGCATCGAGGACGCGGCGCGCGGGCACGGTCTGGAGGTGGTGTTCCCTGTGCACCCGCGCACCACGGCCTGTCTGAAACGCTTCGGCCTGAGCCTGCCCGCGGGCTTCAAAACTCTGGGCGCGCTGGATTACCTGCGTTTCATCGGCCTGTTGCGCTCGGCTGCGCTGGTGATCACCGATTCGGGCGGAGTGCAGGAGGAGGCCTGTATCCTTCGGGTGCCCTGCGTGACCGCGCGGATCAGCACCGAGCGTCCCGAGACAGTCGAGGCCGGGGCGAACGCCGTGGCCGGGGTGGAGGCTGAGGGGATAGTGGCTGCAGCGGGAAGGATGCTGGCTGTGACACGGGAGTGGGGTAACCCGCTGGGGGATGGGCAGGCCGGGGAGAGGATCGCCGCGATACTGGAACCCTGACCGGGGTTGTGCGCT
The DNA here is from genome assembly GCA_964386505.1 of uncultured Gemmatimonadales bacterium. Taxonomy (GTDB): domain Bacteria; phylum Gemmatimonadota; class Glassbacteria; order GWA2-58-10; family GWA2-58-10; genus JAJFUG01. The sequence continues at coordinate 1,720 of CAYLSM010000040.1, read as the reverse complement.
ACTGACCGCGCTCCGCCGCACCGGCGCCGCGCAGCCGTCCGATTATGGCCCTCCAGACCTGACGGTCCTCGGGTGAGAAAACACGGAACAGTTTGAGCAGCAGAACATAACCCGCCACGTACAACAAACCGCAGGCCAGCACTCCGAACCAGCCAGTTCCCAGATAACCCGGCAGATAATGGAGCAGCGCCGCGGGCAGCGCCGCCGAGGCGACCACTCTCCAGAACACTATCCGCATCCCCTGCCCGCGGTGTTTAAGACGCGCCCCGGCCAGCATCAGAGCCGCGTGCAGGGTCAGGGAGAGGCAGGTAGCCGCGGCCGCGCCCTCGATCCCGAAGCGCGGGATAAGCCACCAGTTGAGCGCCACGTTGAGTCCGGCCACACCCAGGTTCACGCCCAGAATGTATCCGCCCGCCCCGTGCATGGAAAGAAGCAACAGGCTGGTGTTCTCGATGCAGTACATGAAACGTCCCAGCACCAGGATCACCAGGGCCATGGCCCCGGCCGCGAAAGCCGTCCCCCAGAGAAGAACCATCAGCGGGCGGGCCAGGAACAGGCTCCCGGCCAAGAGTGGCAGGGTCAGGTATAGGAACCAGCGGTTGTTGTTGTTAAACGTGTCCCGGAGCGCCTCCTGCTCGCCCGCGGCCCACTGGCGGGTCACAATCGAGAGGAACATCGGGTTCACCAACTCGGTGCCCAGAGCGACCACCGAGGCCAGGGTGGCCGCCGCCCCGTAGAGTCCCACCGCCGCCTCATCCATGAAATGCCCGGTCATGAAAGCGTCCGTGTAGCTCATCACTATATCCAGGAAACCGGCCAGGAAAAGCGGCAGGCTGTAGGCCAGGAGAACGCGCGGTGAGAATGCGGAGGGGCCGACGGGATGGCTGTCGCCGGCCAGGGCCGGGAATACCTTTTTCTCCAGGATCAGCCAGAGAGCGGCGGAACTCAGCACCTCGGCGGCCAGGTAGGCTTCGAGCGCGCCCACCGCGCCCAGCCCGAAACCGACCAGCACCAGGGTGAGAAGCAGCTTGACCAGCGGGTTGAACACCTGGTACACACCTACCCGGTACTCGATTTTCTGGAACGCCACCACCGCCTTGACCAGCACCCGTCCCACCACATAGAACGGCAGGCAGAGTGCACTCACCCGCATGGCCGCGGCCAGGTTCTCGGTTCCCGACATCGCCCCGGCCAGCGGGACAGCCGCCAGGTACAGAACAACCGCTGCCGCCGCGCCTGAGAGCGCCGCCAGCAGAAGCGAGAATCGCAGGCAGGCGCGCAGGCTGCCCCGGTCGCCGCTGCCCAGGTAAAGCGGCACGAAACGGGCGACCCCGTACTCAAGGCCCAGGCTGGCGACAGTCCCCGCCACGGCGATCGTGCTCACGGCCAGGAACAGCACGCCGAACTCGCCCATCCCGCCCGCCCGGGCCAGGACAATGCGGTAGGCCCAGTTGAGGATACGGGCCGCGGCCAGCCCGGCCAGGATCAGCGCCGCGCCGCGGGCCACGGTAAGCGGGGCGTTTTGGGTCCCGGCGCTCATACTTTCACCGCGCAGTAGAGGGTGCGGTAGGTGAGAGCCGCGGGAAGGAATCTTCCGGCCGAGAGCTCCAGGGTGGCCAAGGCACGGCGCAGAAGGGCGGAATTACCGAGCACACGGTCTGTAAGTCTGGACAGGGGAGACAGGTAGTGGGTGTGGCCCAGGTCGTAGCGGAGAGTGGAT
>CAYLSM010000039.1:0-27703 GCA_964386505.1 uncultured Gemmatimonadales bacterium | reverse complement strand
CGTTGAGTATTTCGATCGCGATCTGATTGATCGATAGTTGGTGCTGTAGGTTCTTCTGTCCGTAAATTTGAGCCTGATAGCTCAAGCGGCCGAGAGATAGAGAAACCACTATCGCCAGCCCCAGAGTAATCACTGTAAGTGGCACCGAGATGGAAAATAGAATCACCAAGCTCACTGCAGCCATAAATATGTCCGGAATGATACTGCTCAAAGCCAGAATCGCAGCGCCTGTGTTGTGTGTGAAATCGTTCATTATTGTGTAGATTGTGGACATCTTCTCCTTATGTAGGAAACCTCTTCCTGCGACCAGGAGCTGGTCCATCACCCGCATCTGCAACCTAGCGAAAGTGCCGAACTGCAAGCGTGTGCTGAACACATTGCTGACAAAGCGGGAAAATCCCTTCACCAGTTCCACGACCAGCAATGAAACGGCGATCACCCGTATTTTGTTGACCACCGACAAGTCTTCGAAATAAGGGGTCAGGAAACCGATGAAAGGTATCCGGTTCGAAAGCGAACTACTACCGCCGCCAGATCGCAGGCTCTCGATGAAAGGCATGATCAGAGCGATGCTCATCAACTCCGAAATCGCAGCCACGATCCCGAAAAGGACCAGGATGCTTAAAGCCAGTGGCCGTTCGGTAAGTAGTTGTATTATGAACAACAAGACCTTATAGGGCTCAAATCTGCCGATAGGATCCATCTTATAGTTCTTGATTTTAATCTTTTTCATCAATTTTGGTTCCAGGGAAAAAGAGCGGAGTGATTTAGGCAGGCCGTACCAGACCCGTTTCAATTTACTAAAACCAAGTTAACTTAGAAGAATAACACCAGGCGAGTCAAGCTCCTCAGTTCGAACAAACCGTAACGCCCGGTTGTCCACCAGCCTTCATCGAACAGTCGCGTTCAGATTCCCTCACGCTGCATTATCTGACGCAGTCTCTCGATGTCCATGATATAATGCCTGTCCGTGCTCAGATACTCGAAGTTCTCGGGCACGCGGCGGGAGCCGCTGGTCTGGAGGTAGCTCTCCACATCGGCGTAGTCCGGCAGCACGGCGAAATAGCCGTCGAACTCCACGGTCTGGCGCGCCTCGGGAGCGGAAACCAGGATCTCGTCCAGCTTCTCGCCCGGACGGATACCGACAATCTGCATCTCGACCCCCGGGGCGATCGCCTCGACCAGGTCGACCAGACTCATAGTCGGGGTCTTGGGCACGAACACCTCGCCGCCCTGCATGTCGCACAGGCGGGCGATCACGAAATCGACCGCGTCATCCAGAGCGTACCAGAAACGGGTCATGCGCGGGTCGGTGATTGTCACCCGGCCGCTGCGGCTCATCCGGCGCAGCACCGGGATCACGCTGCCCCGGCTGCCGATCAGATTGCCCATGCGCACGCAGGCGAACCGTATGTCCCGGGCCGACATGTAGTAGTTGGCCGCGATGAACAGCTTGTCGGCGCACAGTTTGGTGGCGCCGTAATGGTTGAGCGGGTTGACCGCCTTGTCGGTGCTGGTAGTGATCACCCGCTCGACCCCGACCTCCCGGGCCACCTCGATTACGTTCTGGGTGCCCAGGACATTGGTCTTCACGTACTCGAACGGGTTATACTCGGCCTGCGGCACCTGTTTGAGCGCTGCGGCGTGGATTATCAGGTCCACCCCGTCGGCCGCCTCCAGCAGGCGGGCCCGGTCACGGATATCCCCGATCACGTAGCGCACCCGGCCGCCGTTGAACTGCGGCATCATCTCGAACTGCTTGGTCTCGTCGCGGCTGAATATTGTCAGGCGCTTGAGGTCGAAATTGTCCAGCAGCCTGCGGCAGCAGCGCTGCCCGAATGAGCCGGTGCCGCCGGTAACCAGGATCGATTTGCCGTCAAGACTGATTCTGTCCACTTATGCGGTCCTTTGGAATTGTGCCCTGGCTTGCACGGACGGAGCAGGTCCGGCCGCATCGAGTTTGACCCCCAGCAAGAGCAAATTCCATACCGCCGGGCCCGTTAAATGGATCATTACTCCGGCTCCGGATCGATCTCGTAGCGGGCCTCGATGGTCAGGTAGCCCTTGTCGTCCCAGTTCGTCACGTTCAGCTCGCGCAGGGCGTTGGCCAGACAGAGCTTGAGGTCGGCCTCACCCACCTGGCCGTGCAGGCGCTCCAGCACCGCGGCCACGGCCGGTATCTCGCGCACGCCCAGCGAGACCAGGCCCTCCACCGCGGCCAGACGGTCCTCAGCGCGTTCGGGCGCGGGATCCAGAACCACGGCGGCCAGTTTCTCCACACTCTTTTCCCGTCCCAGCTTGCCCAGGGTGCGCATAACTTCCAGGCGCAGGGTGTTCGGTTCGGTCCCGCTCCGTCCGGTCAGGTTATCCACCAGGACCAGCAGTTCGGCCTCCACCTCGAACGCCTCCAGACGGGCCAGACCATCCAGGGCGATCTGGGCCAGCTCGGGACTGCCGTGCTGCACGAGCTGCATGAGCGGCGCGCTCAGGTGCGGCCCGCTCTCGACCCAGTCCAGGCTGAGCACGGCGCGGCGCAGACGGTCGGGGTCGGCCTGGGACAGGCTGCCCCGGATGAATTCCAGAATGCGCTCGCGCTCCTCGCCGTCCATGGGTTTGAAATCCAAGGGGTCCATCATGCCTCCAGTTCGGGATTGCAGCCGGCGAATACCTCGCGTGCTCCGCGAAAACGCGCCCCCAGCATGGCCTCGGCTCGCGAGGAGTCGAGCGAGCAGTCCGCCGGACGGGGTTGGCTCAGGCTGCGGGAGGAGCCCGGCCGCGCCAGATCAGCCGGCAGGCCCAGGGCGCGCATCAGCCGCAGCCCGAACCACCAGCGGTCCACCCGGTCGGCCCCGCCCACGTGCAGAAGCCCGACCGCGCCGCGCCCGGCCAGAGCCAGCAACGCCCCGGCCAGCTCCCCGGCCAGCACCGGTGAGCGGTACTCGTCCTCGAAAAACGTGAATGTCTTGCCGCGGGCAATCGCCCCTGAAGCGAATTTCAGGTGTACGGGCAGGCGCTCCAGGTCGTAGATCAGGGCCGAGCGCACGATCAGTGCCTTGGGCAGGGTGCGCCGCACGGCCAGCTCGGCATCCAGCTTGTCCCGGCCATAGGCCATCAGCGGACGGGGCTCGTCCTGCTCGGAGTAGTTCCCCTTCTGCCCGTCGAACACCAGGTCAGTCGAGACCTGAATAAAGTGCGGCGGACTGTCCAGGCCACGACAGACCTCAACCAGGGCCAGGGTGCCGCCGAATGTCACCGCGCGGTCATTCTGGCTGTAGGCGGTGTGAATCACTACCTCGGGCTGGAAACTTCCAACCAGCGCGGCCACGGCAGCCGTGTCCCGCAGATCGAGCCGGTGGAGCGGTGCAGGCGCGCTTTCATCCCCCGGGTGCGAGAAACAGGTCCCGGCCACCGTCCAACCCTCCGCCACGGCCCGGTGCAGAAGAACACTGCCCAGAAACCCGCTTGCCCCGGTGATCAGCAACCTGCGTCCTGCACTCACGATTCCTCCCGGGCGCGGAAAAGCAGGACCATGCGGCTGGAGCGGGAGGGCTCGTAGGCCTTGCCCTGGAAATCGCCCCAGGCACGCTCCAGTTCCAGGCCGGAGCCGCGCGCGAGTTCTGTCAACTCCTCCAGGCCGTACATGCGTATCTCGAACGTGTACTCGTGCCGCGGGCGGCCGTCCCGGAACAGCAGCGCCCGTTTCATCTGCAGAAGGTTCCCCGGCCGGATGCGGCAGTCCTCGACCACATCGAAGCTGGGGTAGCTGTCCTCGTAGACGCCATCGAACGCGCGCCGGGCCAGGGTCCAGTTGATCAGGTCCAGAAGGTAGAGGCCTCGGGGCAGCAGCACTCGGCGCACCTCGTCCAGCACCCGGCGGTCATCGGCCGGGTCGGTGCCGTAGCCGAAAGAGGTGTACATCTGGTAGACCGCCCGGAAGGTGCAGCCGGCAAAAGGTAAAGCGCGCATGTCGCCGCGCAGGGCGGGCAGAGAGTGGGAGGCGCCGGGCTGCGCCTGACGCAGCAGGTCAAGAAAATGCTCCGAGCCGTCCAGGGCCACCACCGGGTAGCCCGCCGCTGCCAGGGGCAGGGCGTGACGGCCCCAGCCGCAGCAGAGATCCAGGACCGGAGCGCCGGCCGGCGCTCCCAGGATCCGGCGCAACGATTTAGCCTGCGCCGCACTGCGGGCGACCTCCTCTGAGTACAGCTCCGGCGTGTAGGGGCCAAACTTGCGGTCAAACCATTCCGGAAAAGCCATCGGCGCGCATCCGCGTGGGTTCAGTTGAAATAGGCCACCGCGTTGCGGAAAATGCCGAGGCCCGCTCCCTCCTCGGGCATCTCCAGCGCGGTCCAGCGCGGGTGAAGCAGACGGGAGGTGAATGCCTCCGGATGGGGCATCAGCCCGAATATCCGTCCGCTCGGGTCGCAGACCCCGGCCACATCCGCGGGCGAGCCGTTGGGGTTGAACGGGTAGACGGCCGGTCCGCCATCCGGGGCCACATAGCGCAGCACCACCTGACCGGCGCGCTCCATGGCGGCCAGGGTCTCGGGGCTGTCGGTGACGAATTTGCCCTCGCCGTGGCGCACCGGCAGATCGAAACGGTCCATGCCGCGGGTGAACACGCAGGGGCTGTCGGCCGAGGTCTCCAGGCTGACCCAGCGGTCCTCGAACTTACCCGAGTCGTTGAACGTGAGAGTTGCCCGCTGGCGCTCGATCCCGGCGCGGCCGTCCGGCAGCACGCCCAGGCGCACCAGGACCTGGAAGCCGTTGCAGATCCCCAGCACCAGGTGGTCTGACTCCACGAAACGCAGGAAAGACTCGCCCAGACGGTAGCGCAGCTTGTTGGCCAGCACCTTGCCCGAGCCGATGTCATCCCCGAAGCTGAACCCGCCAGGGACAACCAGTATCTGGAACTCTGCCAAACGTTCCGGGGCCTCGATCAGGTCGTTCACATGCACGCGGACCGCCTCGGCGCCCGCCGCCTCGAAAGCGTTCTGAGTCTCGTAATCACAGTTTATGCCGAACCCTGTCAGCACCAGAGTGCGCGGCCTTGGCATCCAGTCTCCTTTCCTGCGCCGACTGCATTGACTGTCAACATATTTATTGGTATATTTCGTGCTGTAAATTCAGCACGTACACATTAACAAAAGAGCAAACAGCATGATGGCTTATCTGGGCCAGGTCTCAAGTTTCGTCAAAGAGATGTGGGAAGATATCAAGCACGACGGCACCGACAACCTGCCGACCCTGCTGTATTTCTTCCTGCTGATGCTATTCTGCATGGTCGCAGTGTTCATCTCCACCTCGACTGTCAACTGACAGCCGTCCCCCGGCGATGACCCAGGCATTTTATTCCCCATACCCCAGGCAATAATTTCCGACCGCTCTCTCAGCCTTCTCACCAGTCCAACGGCTTCTTCCAGGCGGCGCGCATCTGCTCCACGCTCAGGGAGATAATCTCCGAGGCTCCATCCCCTCCGCCGATTGTAAGCTTGGGCTGCGCCGTGACCAAACCAACACATGCGCAAGGCAAGCCCGCCAGCGCGGCCTCGAAACGGGCCGCTTTCTCCGGGCTGACCGTTATTACGAACCGCCCCTGGCTCTCGCTGAACAGCAGGCTGTCGTTGCGCGGGACCGAGCCGGCTCCGGGCACGTGGGAAAGATCGATCTGAGCCCCCAGGTCACCGGCGATAGCGCACTCGGCCAGGGCCACTCCCAGGCCACCGTCCGAAAGATCGTGGCACGAGGCGACCAGCCCCTGGCCGATAGCCCGGTGCAGAGCGGCGAAAGTACGTTTGGACAGGGCCGTATCCACCCGGGGCACGCGGTTACCCACCGCGCCCAGAAGAGCGTAGTATTCGCTCGCTCCGGTCTCGTCCTTGGTCTCTCCCAGCACGTAGACCTTATCCCCATCCGCCTTGAAATCCAGAGTCACGGCCCGGCTCACATCCTCCACGATACCCAGGGCGGTGAAAAGGAGCGTGGGCGGGATGGAAATCTTGTCCCGGCCCGCGCCATAATCGTTCTTCATGCTGTCCTTGCCGCTGATGAGCGGCACGCCGAACACGGTGCAGACCTCGTACAGCGCCTGGCAGGCGCGCACCAGCTGGGCCATCTTGTAGCGGCCGTCCGGGGTCTTCGCCGACTGCACCGGGTCGGGCCAGCAGAAATTGTCCAGCCCGGCCACGCGCGCGGGGTCGGCGCCCACGGCCACCACGTTGCGCAGGGCCTCATCCACGCAGCAGGCGACCATGTGGTAGGTGTCCAGGTCGCTGTAGCGGGGCAGGATTCCGCAGCCCACCGATACGCCGCGCAAGCTGTCCGGCCGCAACTTCAGCACGCAGGCATCCGAGGGTCCCTCGGCGCGCGCCCCGGCGAACGGCTTCACCACAGTCTGCGCCTGGACCTCATGGTCGTACTGCCGCACGATGGCCTCCTTGCTGCAGACATTCCAGCTTGCCAGCAGGCTCAGCAGGGGCTGGTCGAGTTTCTGCTCCGGACTCGGCAGCTTCGGCCCGGGGAACACTTTCTGCTCCCAGCGCGCCTCCAGCTCCATTTTCGGAAGGCCGTCGTGCATGAAATCCAGGTCCAGTGAGCAGACCACCGCCCCATCCTGGAAGGCCACGAACTTGCCCGAATCGGTGAACGTGCCCAGGTCGGTGGCCTCCACCTCGCGGCGGCGGCAGAGGTCCATGAAAGAGTCCAGCTTGTCCGGCGGCACGGCCAGGCTCATGCGTTCCTGGCTCTCGCTGACCAGTATCTCCCAGGGGGCCAGCCCGGCGTACTTGAGCGGAGCGCGCTCCAGATGCAACTCAGCCCCGCCCGAGAGGCGGGCCATCTCGCCCACCGAGCTGCTGAGCCCTCCGGCCCCGTTATCGGTCAGGGTGCGGTAGAGGCCACTATCGCGGGCCTCGATCAGGCAGTCGGCCATCTTTTTCTGGGTGATCGGGTCGCCGATCTGTACGGCGCTGGTGGGGCTCTTTTCATCCAGCTCCACGCTGGAGAACGTGGCCCCGTGGATCCCGTCCTTGCCGATCCGCCCGCCCACCATGACTATGTGATCACCGGGCAGGATTGTCTTGTCGCATCCGGGCGCGCCGTTCACCAGGCGCGGGATTATTCCGCCGGTGCCGCAGAACACCAGCGGCTTCCCACGGAAACGGTCATCGAACACAATCGCGCCGTTGACCGTGGGGATGCCGCTCTGGTTGCCGCCATCGCGCACTCCCCGGTGCACGCCCTTGAACACGCGTTTGGGGTGAAGGAGCCGTCCGGGCAGGGGCTTGTCCCAGTCGGGACGGGCAAAGCAGAACACATCCGTGTTGAATATCATCCGGCAGCCGATACCCGTGCCCAGCACGTCGCGGTTCACGCCCACGATCCCGGTGATCGCTCCGCCGTACGGGTCGAGCGCGGAGGGGCTGTTGTGGGTCTCCACCTTGAGCGAGATATCGTAATCCTCGTCGAAACGGACCACCCCGGCGTTGTCGTGGAACACCGAAACCAGCCAGTCGACTTTTTCGCCCACCTTGCGGGTGGTCTCGCGGATATAGGTCTTGAACAGGCTCTCGATCCGTCGCGGCTGTTCGCCCGGAGCGCTGTAGTCGACCGTGCAGTTGAAAATCTTATGCTTGCAGTGCTCGCTCCAGGTCTGGGCCAGGCACTCCAGCTCCACATCGGTGGGTCCGGCGGGCAGTCCCAGGGCCTGACGCTGCGCGCGGACCTCGGGGCGGCGGTACCAGGCCTGGATCGCTTTCATCTCCTCCAGGCTGAGCGAGAGCACGCCCTCGTCCGAGATGCGCATCAGGGCGGCGTCATCCACCTCCAGATCGATCCGGCGAACGGGCGGGGTCTCGCTGCGGCCGACCACGGGCACGGAGAGCGAAACCCGCGCGCCGCGCTCCCACTCATCGCGGCTTATTATCTGCCAGCGTTCGATCAGGTCGTTGGCCAACAGGCCCCCGGCGATACGGTCCATGTCGGCGCGGCTGAAATCTCCCTCGAACAGGTACTGACGGCCAGCGAAAAAGCCCTCGCTTGCGGCGAACTGTCGGTCCAGCATGTCCTGCACGCCCTCGGCGGCGCTGTGGCCAACATTGTCGGTCACCCCGGGGCGGTAGCCCACCTCGACCAGCCAGTCGAAATCCGCCGCACCGTAGAGCGGGGTGTCCACGCTGTAGAGCTGCGCCACCGGGTCGGCGAAAAGCTCCGCTCCCAGGCGCTCCAGTTCCGCCCGGCTGAAAGAGGCGTTGGTGGTGTAGACCGCCAGGCTGCGCACCCGGCGCGGGGCCAGCCCCAGGTCCTCGCGCACCGAGCGCGCCACCGACTGGCCCAGCGCATCCACCATCGCGGGCTTGAACCCGACCTCGATCCGATGACTCATCCGATCCCCATCGCTTTAAGTAGTTTGAAACGTATGTTTCAGGTTGAGAACAGCTTTCCGTCACACCCTAAAATAATAAAAAAAGCCCGGATTAGCCAAAGTTATGGCAGCGGGGGAAAAATCGCGCCGGCGCCCGGAAGGGCCGTTAGCCGGGGAAACGCGAATACAGCATAATGAACAAGATCGAAATCGTTGGAGGGGCACGCTGCAGCGTGCCCGATTTCTAAGATTAAATCCCCCTCAATCCCCCTTTGTCAAAGGGGGAGGCCGTTCGGCAGCCCACCTTGACCGCGAATGGAAAGGAGGGTACGGCATGTCGTGCCCCTATGTCAAAAATCAAGCCCCACGCCTTCCTGGCTTGACCGAAGGGGGGAAATGCCGGGAATTGTGTTACTCTCACAGCAACAGGCACTAACTCCCCGGCACCAACCCCAACTGACCGCACGAGATCAATACAGACACAACCATTTACAAATTAAACAAATAACAATTCACAACAAAACGGCATACAATTTGATATATAAAGAAACGAATATTCTGATTAGCCGCGATTCAAACATCAATCCGAGGCTCGGGTATGTCTCACAACGTTGTTCGAAATTGTGTCCGGTTGTCTTTCTGTCTGTCGGCACTGCTCTACCTGGCCGGCTGCGGGCATGACAACCCGCTGGCCCCGGGCAAAGGCGCGATACTGAGTGACTACCTGCCGCAGGAAAACCTACTGCAGCAATACCAGTTCATCCTGGTCAGATCATATCAATGGCATGATTATGAAGAATATAATTATCACAGCATATCCGGCGTTTGCAATATTCAAATGACCAAAGGCCAGGACAATTCCACGGCTGAAGAACTGGTTGCAGACATAGCATTCGAAGTCGAGCTGGACTCTCTCGACCAGCAGGGCAATCCTTTTCTTTATGACCGGATCATAACTGTTCAAAAGGCTTACAGCCTCTCCCAAACGAACCGCCTATATCTATCCGCCGATTCCCTTTGGTATGTTCCAGCCGATTCCGCCCAATCGGGTTCTGGTGCCCGACGCCCCATGCTGAGCTACTCCGCCGACAAAGGCGGCACACTGATAGATCTGTCGCCGTTTCTTCCGCCGGGCTGGGTAATTACACTGCCCGCGACGCCGAACAACTTCGCCGAAGTGAGAGGTGATACACTGATCTTTTTATTTGCCGGTAACGGAGCACCCTACCACAACGGTACAGTGAAGTTTCTCAGAGGCACCGGACTTCTTTCCATTGATGACTATTCTTACGACGGCGGCACGCTCGCCGGAACCACCACAAGAATCACCTACAGACGGATTTGATTTCACTCCGGCACAGATAACAAAAAGCCCCGGCGCACCTACCGTGCACCGGGGCTTCTCTTATCCATCATTTCACCTGGCGAGGCTTATTTCACCGAGGCCAGCTCGACTTCCGCATCGCCCTGGCCAGCCTTGCGGCCGCTGTTCTTGCAGATGAAATCCTCGACCATGCGGCGGGCTTCCTCATCCGAATACTGGATCGGAGGACTCTTCATGAAATAGGCCGCCGGGCCGAACAACGGGCCGCTGATTCCGTGGTCCAGGGCCAGTTTGCAGCAGCGGATCGCGTCGATCACCACGCCGGCCGAGTTGGGGCTGTCCCAGACCTCGAGCTTCAGCTCCAGGTTCAGCGGCACGTTCCCGAACGTCTGGCCCTCAAGCCGGATATGCGCCCACTTACGGTCATCCAGCCACGAGACATAGTCGCTCGGGCCGATATAGACATTGCGCGGCTCCAGCGGGGTGGCGAGCTGGCTGGTCACAGCCTGGGTCTTCGAGATTTTCTTACTCTCCAGGCGCTCACGCTCCAGCATGTTCATGAAATCGGTGTTGCCGCCCACATTGAGCTGGCTGGTGCGCAGCAGTTTCACGCCGCGGTCGCCGAACAGCTTGGCCAGCACGCGGTGGGTGATCGTGGCCCCGACCTGGCTCTTGATGTCATCGCCCACGATAGGCAGCCCGGCCTTGCGGAAACGGTCGCCCCACTCCTTGGCGATAAAAACTGGGATGCAGTTGACAAAGCCCACGCCCGCAGCCAGCGCCTGCTCGGCGTAGAAACGCGAGGCCTTCTCGCTGCCCACCGGCAGATAGCTGACCATCACGTCCGCCTTGCTTTCCTTGAGCAGCTTGACCATATCGACCTCGGGCTCGTCCGAGATCTCGATCACCTGAGACAGGTACTTGCCTATCCCGTCGATAACCGGGCCGCGCTGCACCGTAACTCCGGTCTTCGGCACGTCGCTGAACTTGATCGTGTTGTTCGGGTCGGCGAACACGGCCTCGGCCAGGTCGTGCCCCACTTTGGTCTTGTTGACATCCACAGCGGCCACGAACTCGATGTCGCGGATGTGGTAGCCGCCCAGGTTGACATGCATCAGACCGGGGACAAACTCATCCTCGGCCGCGTTCTTGTAGAACTCGATGCCCTGCACCAGGGAGCTGGCGCAATTGCCCACTCCCACGATCGCCACTCTGACTTTCTTGCTCATAGGGGGAACTCCTGGCTATGGTTGTTTGTTCCTGACAGTCTCGTTTTGGATTGTCCGGTTTGTATTCTCCGACACACGATATTATTCAGCTTTACAACATTTGTCCAATTTATTATTTTTATGTTAATCATTAATTTTTTCTATATTAATATCTTGCGCCTCCATAATTAAATAAATTTTAAACACTTACAGCACAAATCAAAATCTAACACAAGCCGATTTCAACAAAAAAATATTTTTCCGTTGCGCCCAAGAACCGCCTGCCCGGCCAGTCTCTCTGGAGGAAACATGCTGCTCGAACATCTGCGATTCTTTCACGCCGTAGCCGAGAACGGCAGTTTCACCCGCGCCGCGGCCGAACTTCTGCTGACCCAGCCCGCGGTGAGCAGCCAGATCGCCCGCCTGGAGGAGGAACTGGGGCAGAAACTGTTCGAGCGGCGCGGCAAGAGCGTGCAGCTCAGCCGGGCCGGCGAAATCCTCTACTCCCAGTCACGCAAGATTTTCCAGCAACTGCGCGAGGCGCGAACGATCCTGGAGGACCTCAAGAACCTCGAGGCTGGCCGTCTGGAGCTGGGCACTGTGGATGTTATGAGCATCTACGTGCTGCCCCGTATCTTCCGCGAGTTCAACCAGCGCTTCCCACGGGTGGAAATCTCGATCTCGGTGGACAACTCGGCCAATATCTGCGATTCGGTGCAGGAGGGTGTGCTCGACCTGGGCTTTGTCACCCTGCCGGTGGAGAACCGTAACCTGGTCTCGTTCCAGGTGTTCACCGACATCATGCGGGTGATCGCCCCGCCGACCCACCCGCTGGCCGGACGGTCGCGGGTCAGCCTGGAGGAGCTCACCCGGACCACGCTGATCATCTACAAGCGCAACTCGGTGACACGCAGCCTGATCGAGCAGGTGTTCGCCGCGGCTGGGCTGGAGCTGGCCCCAGACATGGAGATCGACCGTCCGGAGGCGATGAAGAAGCTGGTGGAGGTGGGTCTGGGAGTCTCGATCATCCCCGAGATGTCGATCCGTCGTGAGCTGGAGGAGGGCAGCCTGGTCACGCTTAATACCGGCGATGTCCGCTTTGAGCGCCAGCTCGGGCTGGTCTGCCGTCGCGGGCAGTTCTTCTCGCCCTCGGCCGCGGCGTTCCTGGAGATAGTGCGGGCCGCCCTCAAGCCCGCGCGCTGGTTCGACCGGGAGTCGGCGGCGGTCTGAGACGGCAGCGTAAATCAGGTGTGTGGGATTCCGGCCTCCCCTTTTGACAAAGGGGGATTGAGGAGGATTTACCACTAATTAATCGGGCACGGTGCACCGTGGCCCTACAGTTAACTCAGATATACAATATGCTTATTCCAGGCTAAGGCCCAGCCGCGCGGCCAGGGCCTCGCACCCGGCCTGCGGCAGGAACGCCGAGCGCGCGGCGTTGCGGGTCAGGGTTGCCACCGCAGCGCTGTCCCAACCCCACAGCTCGCGGCAGAGTGCCAGCTCATTGTCCAGCCATGAGCCGAAAAACCCGGGATCGTCGCTGCCCAGGGTGACTGTGAGCCCGCGCTCGATAAACAGCGGCAGGGGGTGCTCCTCCAGGCGCGGTACGGCCCGCGTAAGCAGGTTGCTTGTCGGGCAGAGGTCGAGCGCAGTGCCGCGCCGGGCCAGCTCATCCATGAGAAGCGGATCACGGGCAGCGGAAACGCCGTGGCCGATCCGGTCGGCCCCCAGCACCTCCAGCGCCTCCCAGACCGACTCGGGCGGCCCCACCTCTCCGGCATGCACGTAGCTGTAAAGGCCCGCTTCTTTTGCAAAGCGGAACGCCCCGGCCAGCTCGGCCGCTGGCACCGAAAGCTCATCCCCCCCAACCCCGAACCCGACCACCGGCAACCCGGCCCGACTGTCCGCCACGGCCAGCGTGGCAGTCTCCAGCGCCGCTTCGGCCCCCCACTGACGGACCGTGTCGTAGATCAAGTTGCACTCCAGTCCCAGGCTCGTGCGGGCCTTATCCAAGGCCGAGACAATGGCCCGGCTCACCGCCCCGTGATCCAGGCCGCGACGGGTATGGATGAGCGGGGTGAATATCAGCTCGGCGTAGCGCACACCGATACCGGCCAGGCGCACGCAGGCGGCCAGGGTCATTTCCGAGAAATCCTCGGGGCGGGTGAGCAGGGTCACCACGCGACGGTAGGCCTCCAGGAAGCCCCTGAAATCGGAGAACGCGTAGAGAGCGGCGAAATCCACCCCGGCCGCCCCGTGACGTCCCGCAACGAGATGCCGGACAAATCCCGGCTCCAGGCTGCCTTCCAGGTGGAGGTGAAGTTCGATAGGCAGGCAGGGCGGGTGACCATCAGGGCCGGGCCGGTCGGGCATGCTTGTCCTCGGGGCGGAAACGGTTCAACTTGCGACAGAGAGCCGGATTTATTACAATTATAACTTCAGGACTCCGAATATCAGGACTCCGAATTTTATGTTTACACACCTTCGCCTGTCAAGACACTCCGAACCGTGAAAGGAACAGCCGTCCCATGCCACATGACCTTCTCAGCCGTCTGAAAAACGAAGTGCTCCTGATCGACAGCGCCATGGGAACGATGCTGCAGGAGGCTGGGCTGAAAAGCGGCCACGAGTGCGGAGAGATCTGGAATATCTCGCAGGAGGGCGGCACCAGGGTGGCCGAGGTACACCGCCTCAACGTTGAGGCGGGCAGCGATATTGTCATCACCAACACTTTCGGGGCCAACCGGATCAAGCTGGAGCACTACGGCGCCGTGGACCGCCTGGCTGAAATCAACGCCGCAGCGGTGAAGCTGGCCCGCGAGGCGGCGGCCGGCAAAGCGCTGGTGGCGGCGGATATCGGGCCCACGGGTGATATCCTGGAACAGTGGGGCGGTAAGCGTCCGGCCGAGGAGATGTTCGAGGCTTTCCGTGAGCAGGCCGCGGCCCTGGAGGCGGCCGGGGTGGACATGTTCGCCCTTGAGACTTTCATGGACATCGAGGAGATCAAGCTGGCCCTGCGGGCGGTGCGAAGCGTGAGCGCCAAGCCGGTGCTGGCCTCGATGAGCTTCCAGAACGGCCCGGCGGGGCTTCGCACCATGTGGGGCCAGACCCCGGAGGAGGTCGCCGCCGAGCTTGACTCCGCCGGGGCGGATATCGTGGGCAGCAATTGCGGCGTGACCATGAAGGATATGCTCGAGGTGGTGCGCGGTCTGGTGCGCGGCTCCAAGCGCCCGGTGGCCGCCCAGCCCAACGCGGGTGCGCCCTCGGTGAGCGGAGACGGGCACACGCACTACAACGAGACCGCGGAGCAGATGGCCGAGGGGGCGGTGGGTCTGGTCGAGGCGGGAGCGCGCCTTATCGGCGGTTGCTGCGGGAGCACCCCCGGCTATATAGCCGCGGTTAAAAAGGCACTCAACCGGGCCTGAGCTTTCCCGCAGAACCCGGTTTCCCGTATGGCAGGGGCCGCCAGATGGAGGCCCCTGATTCATCGCAGTAATCTGCCCGCCTCGACCGGGCGGACTCCGGATTGAAGCCGGGAGTCCGCCCGCTGATTGATTTTCCGTAAAACAATTCGCCAGTTTTCAAGGACGGCCGGTCAGAATGGTCAAGCCCGTTCAGAAACCTTTTTTCAAGTCCCTGGTCCCGCTCAAAAAGTACCTGAGCGCGCATCGCAACATGTTCGCGGTGGGGCTGGTCTGCGCGTTTTTCACCAACTCGCTGGGCATGCTATCACCTTTGGTGATCAAATTCGCCATCGACAGCGTGGAGAAAAACCACGGTCTGCGGGTACTGGCACTGATGGTGGCGGCCCTGCTCGGTATCCGCCTGATCCAGGGTGTGTTCCGTTTCCTGATGCGCCAGATACTGATCGGGATCAGCCGCCAGATCGAATACCGCATCCGCCAGGACCTCTACACCCACCTTCTGACCCTGGACATGCAGTTTTTCCAGCGCAACCGCATCGGCGACCTTCTTAGCCGCGCCACCAACGACCTGAACGAGGTGCGGATGCTGCTCGGCCCGGCGATCATGTACTCGTTCCAGACCAGCGTAACTGTGCTGTTCGCCTTGCCGCTGATGGTCTATTTCGACTGGAAACTCACCCTGCTGGCGTTCCTGCCCCTGGCCCTGGTCAGCCTGAGCTACCGGCGCGTGGGCGAGGTGATCCACGACCGCTCTATAGAGGTGCAGCGCCGCCTGAGCGACATCACGGCCCGGGTGCAGGAAAACCTGGCCGGCATCCGGGTGATCAAGTCGTTCACCCGCGAGAGCCACGAGACCGAGGAGTTCGACCGTCTGAACCGCGACTACCTGGCTCTCAACATGCGCCTGATCAAGGTCTCGGGGCTGCTGTTCCCGTTCATGTCGTTCCTGGCCGGGCTGTCCTCGCTGGCGATCCTGGGCTACGGCGGATGGCTGGTGTCGCAGGGACGGATCAGCCTGGGCGACTTTACCGCGTTCTTCATCTACCTGGGCATGATGTACTGGCCGATGATCTCGATCGGTTTCGTGCTGAACGTTATCCAGCGGGGACGGGCCTCGCTGGGCCGGATCATGGAGCTGTTCGAGACCCGTCCCGCTGTGACCGAGCCTTCCGCGCCCCGGGTCGCCCTGGCCGACACCCCGCGTGTCAGCGGCCGGATCAGCCTGCGCGGCCTGACTTTCAACTATCCCGGCTCTACTGCTACCGCCCTGGAGGACATCTCGCTGGAGATAGAGCCCGGGATGACCGTGGGCCTGGTCGGGCCGGTGGGTTGCGGCAAATCGACCCTGCTGAGCCTCATCCCGCGCCTGTACAACCCGCCGCAGGGGACGCTTCTGGTGGACGGCGTGGATATCCTGGACTGGTCGCTGCCGGCCCTCCGTCGGGCTGTCGCCATGGTGCCGCAGGAGACTTTCCTGTTCAGCGAGTCGATCCGGGCCAATGTCTCCTACGGCCTGGACCGCGAGCTGGATGAGGAGGAAATCCGGCGCCTGGTGCAGATCGCCGGGCTGGCCGAGGATATCAGCCAGTTCCCGCACCAGCTCGACACCCTGCTGGGCGAGCGCGGGATCAACCTCTCGGGCGGACAGAAACAGCGCACCTCGATCAGCCGCGCCCTGGCCGCGGACAGCCCGGTCCTTCTGCTGGATGACTGTTTCTCCAGCGTGGACACCGGCACCGAGGAAAAGATCATCCGCGGCTTGCGTTCCTACATGGAGAACAAGACCACCCTGATCGTCAGCCACAGGGTCAGCACGATCAAGGACTGCGACCTGATCGTGGTCCTGGAGGGCGGACGGATCACCCAGCGCGGCACGCATGACGAGCTGGTGCGGCAGGAGGGCTATTACGCGGCGCTCAACGAGAAACAGCTCCTGCAGGAGCGGATCGCGAGGCTCGGGTGAGCGACAAGCAGAAAAGCTACATGGTGGAGGACGAGGTTACGGGCAAGGCCTACGACAGCCGTATGGCCCGCCGTCTGTACCCGTTCCTGCGCCCCTACTGGAACTACATCTGGCTGGGCACCGCGGTGCTGCTGGTCAGCTCCGCCTGCCAACTCGCCGGCCCCTACCTGATCAAGCTGGCGCTGGACAAGCATATCGTGCCCGGCAAGATGGAGGGTTTCGGCCAGCTGGTGCTGATCTACCTTCTGGTTATAAGCGGCGATCTGGTGTTCCGCTTCGCCCAGATCCTGCTGACCAACTACCTGGGCCAGCGCACCATGTACGATATCCGCATGGCCCTTTTCAAGCACCTGCAGAGCCTGTCGCTAAGCTTCTTCGACCGCAACCCGGTCGGGCGGCTGGTCACCCGGGTCACAAGCGACGTGGAGGTGCTGAACGAGCTGTTCTCCACCGGGCTGGTCACGGTGATCGGCGACCTGGCCATGATCGTGGGTATCATGGTCGCCATGCTCTGGCTCAATTTCAAGCTCGCCCTCTACACTTTCGCCATCCTGCCAGTCCTTCTGGCGGTGACTTTCTATTTCCGGCGCAAGATGCGCGAGGGTTTCCGCATGGTGCGGGCGCGGATAGCGCGGATCAACGCATTCCTGCAGGAGTCGCTCTCCGGGATGAGCGTGATCCAGCTCTTCAACCGTCAGGCCGACTCGGCGCGGCGCTTCGAGCTTCTGAACCGCGAGAACATGGACGCCAACATCTACACCATTTTTTACTACGCTCTGTTCTACCCGTTGATGGAAATGATCGCGGCCATCTCGATGGCGGTGATAGTCTGGTTCGGCGGGCTGAGCGTGATGCAGGGCACGCTCTCATTCGGAGTGCTGGTGGCGTTCATCCAGTATGTGGAAAAGTTCTACAAACCGATCAGCGACCTGAGCGAAAAGTACAACATCTTCCAGGCTGCGATGGCGGCCAGTGAGCGCATTTTCGGGCTGCTGGACGCCAAGCAATGGATCGAGAACACCCCGGCCCCGGTGTATCTGGACCGGGTGGACGGTGCGGTGGGCTTCGAGGATGTGCACTTTTCCTACAACCCCGGCGAGCCGGTGCTCAAAGGGGTCTCGTTCCAGGTGAAGCCGGGCGAGAAAATCGCCGTAGTCGGCTCGACCGGCGCGGGCAAAACCACGATCATCAACCTGCTCTGCCGCTTCTACGACCCGCAGTCCGGGCGGATCACCCTGGACGGGGTCGACATCCGCGACCTGGACAAGACCTGGCTGCGGCGCAATATCGGCATCGCCCTTCAGGATGTGTTCATTTTCAGCGGCACTGTACGGGACAACATCGCCCTGGGAGAAAAGGACGCCTCGCTGGAGCACCTGACCCGCACGGCCGAGCACCTGGGCGCCCTCGATTTCATCTCGGCTCTGCCGGGCGGGTTCGACCACGTGCTGAATGAGCGCGGCTCCACGCTCAGCGCCGGGCAGCGCCAGCTCATCTCGTTCGCCCGGGTGATGTACAAGAACCCGCGTATCCTGGTGCTTGACGAGGCCACCAGCAGCATCGACTCCCAGACCGAGCACCTGATCCAGCAGGCCCTGGAGCGTCTGACCGAGCGCCGCACCAGCCTGATCGTGGCCCACCGTCTGTCCACGATCCGTAAGGTGGACCGCATCATTGTGATGCACCACGGCCGGATCGCCGAGATGGGCACGCACGAGGAGTTATTGCAGCGCCGTGGGATTTACTTCGACCTGTACCAGCTTCAGTACAAGGACCAGGAGATTTCAGTGACGGAGGGAAGACTGCCGCAGGTGCAAGCCGAGCAGGGCTGAACTCACTTCTCGTTCTCCGAAAGGCGCCGGATCGTTTCCAGCTCCTCGCGCGAGACTTTGTGCAGGTCGTTGTAATCCATCCCGTTCAGAGCGTACTCGCAGGCCCGCTCGGCGCGCTTGAACTGTCCGCGCTGACGGTAAATCCGCGCGGCGTAGTAATGCGCCCAGGGTACGATCCATTCCGGATTGATCGGATTGGCCAGCAGGATTTCCCGCACCGTCCCGAAGGCCTCCTCTATTTTTCCAAGTTTCACCTCACACTCGGCCGTGCGCAGGCGGCTGATCTCGAACGCGACATCGTCATAGCCGGGCAGACGGTTCAGGGCCTTGGCCTGGATGCTACGGTAGACCGCCTCGGCCAGCACCCACTGGCGGCGCTCGCGGTAGGCATCGGCCAGGGCAATCTGGAAATAGGAATTGTCCGGGAACAGCTCGTGGAGTCGCTCGGCGCTGTGAAGGGCCTGCTCGGCGTCGGCGGGGTTCTCGCGGTAGATTTCCAGCAGGGTCAGCTCGGCCAGCAGACGGGTGCCGTTGCCGCGCCGGGCGCACTCCTGCAGGGTCTTGAGGCCGTCCTCGCGGCTGCCGCGCGGCAATGTGAGCAGGAACTGCGAGACCCGCCCGGCCATCGAGCTTCCGCCCCAGTAGTAGTCGAACACGGCCCGCGGGAAACGGGCATCCAGCTCCTCCGGGTACATTTCCTCCAACTCGTCGGCAGCCTTGATCACCGCACGGGTGGTCCAGCGTGAGGAGATGCTGTAGCCGCGGAAAGCCTTGAAACGCGCCTCGGTCACCAGGGCCAGGGTCCGGAAGAACAGGGCCCGCCCGTAATCGGGAGCTTTCTGGTTAACCTTGTCGGCGTACTCGATGCAGGCATCCAGCGATTCGATGAACTGGTTGTCGTAGCGGCGGTTCTCGGGGTTGATCGCGTTGAGCCAGCCGTAGCAGGTGGCGCGGATGAAATAGGCGCGATAGTCGTTGGGGTCGTGGGAGAGCAGCACGCCCACCCGCTCGAAACTGTCGGCGGCCCGGCCCGAAAAACTGAGCCAGATCAACTCGGAGATTTCACCCTCGAAGAAATTGGCCGCGCCGGCCGGGAACAGGCTGGAGGGAACACAAAGCAGACAGGAAAGCAGAAGCAGCAGTGCCGGGAAACCGGAGCGCACCCTCGCCGCGCCTGGCAGAGCCAGCAACCCACGACCGGCGGCTGGCACAGCCGGAGCGCTGCGGCGGGTTCTGGTGCGGCGGATGGTCATCGGTCTTCCGGCCGGGGTGTCCCCGGCGTCCCTGGTTGAAAATGTCAGCCCCTGGCGGCCTCCTCCCGGGTCCGGCCGGAGTGCGGGTCAGAATTCCGGGCCACCGGCCGGGCAGCGGATGCTCGGTAGAGCTGCAGCGGGATGCAAATGACAGACTGCATAAAAGTAAGCATAAGATGAAGTTTATTCCAGATTTTCGGCCTTGAGATGCAAGTCCCTGGCGCAGCGGAAACCGACATTGTTGTAAATCTGGTCCAGGGCGCCGTCGCCCCGGTACGCTCCGCGCGCGTATTCACCGGTTTCCTTGAACGAGCCGCCCCGGATCACCTTGCGCAGGCTGCTCGGGAAATACATCATGTCCTGGTCGTAGCCAGGGTAGGGTTTGAGGTCGGAGGAGACCCACTCCCAGACATTACCGGCCAGATCGAGTATCCCCTGCGCGCTGGCCCCGCCCAGCAGGCTGCCCACCGGAATCACTCCGCCGCGCCCGGCCTCGCGGGTGTTGGCCCGTTCGCCCTGGAACTGGTCGCCCCAGGGCCACTGCAGCCCGTCCTTGCCCCGCGCTGCTTTTTCCCATTCCTCCTCGGAGGGCAGGCGCTTTCCGACCCAGCGCGCATACTCGCTGGCATCCAGCCAACTGACATAAACCACCGGATAGTTATCCTGCCCCTCGGGATACTTGCCGTCCTTCCAGTGCAGGGGCGGACTGTGGCCGCTGCTCTCCAGGAAACGCATGTACTGGCGGTTGGTGACCTCGGTGCGGTCGAGGTAGAACGAATCCAGGAACACCCAGCGTTTGGGCATCTCGCGGTACAGGATGCCCTTGAAGCCGAACTCGTTCATCACTGCGCTCAGCTCGCGGGTGTTGCTTCCCCGGCTGAATTCTCCGGCCGGGATCACCGCCATGTCGATCCTCGAAATCAATTCGCGGCGCTGCTGCACCAGGGAATCATCGGGAAAATAATCGAGCAGCTTGAGGTAATAGACCAGCGCGCCCTCGTAGTCTTTTTTGCGGAACAAGTCATCCCCCACCGCACGCCAGTAGCGGGCCAGTTGTGTGCGCTCGCGGCGTTTCTGCAGGGTGGCCTGACGCTCCTGCTCGGCCTGAGCCTCCTCCTGGGCCATGCTGTGCTGCACGGTGCGCAGGCTGTCCAGCAGGGTCAGCATACGGTCATTTCGCGTCAGGCCCTCACGGGCGACCATGTCCTTTTGCACCACGTTGTCCAGCAGAAATGAGAAGTATTTCTTCGATTTCTCGAACTGGCCGCTGCGATAGTACTGCTCTGCGCTGGCATAGTAGAAATCGGGCGGACGGCCGCGCTGGATCGGGTCAAGCGGCACCTCGCTCTCGGCGTCGATCATGTCCAGAACCTCCCAGATATGTTCGTAGGCCGTGCGGTTGCCGGGGTCGATCTTAAGAAGCCGCATGTAGTAGATTATGGCGTTGGCGAAATTCCCGTCATAGCGCTCGCGGTCGCCCCACTGGAAATAGTTCTGGGTCATCCGGGCGATGAGCTGTGTGGCCAGGCGGTTGTTGGGCTCGCGGGCCAGGATCTTGCGGCAGAGGGCCAGACAGTTGGCGCTGTCCGGCTCGGTGTACTGGCGGGCGGCAAAAAAGTTGCGCGCGCTCTCCTCCATCACCCGCAGAATGTCGACCTTTTCGAGCGGCGACTGCGGCATGGTGCCCTCGATGTCCACGAACTGGCCCACCTCCAGGCTGTCACGCCTGGTCATGACCTTGGCCAGGCTCTGGCTGGCCGAGACCGAGATGATCTGTATCTCTGCCACATCCACCGTGTTGCGCAGCGAGTCGAACTTGAACACGTTGCCGCGCAGCCCCTGGAAGAGACCCTGCTCGCGTCCCAGGTTGACCGCCACCACCTCGCCCATGACACCGGTGATCCGGCCCAGACGGCTGCCGGCATCGAGCCGCGTTGCCGCACCGGCCAGCAGGACAGCCGCGGCCAGCAGAGCGAAAAGGGGCTTGTATCCGTGGACCGGCAATGTCATCCGCACAGCCCTTTTGACAACTTTCAGCATCCCTGCTCCGTCCAATAGAAAAATCCACCCTGTCCAGGGTCGGCGGCGCTCATTCCGAATTCAACTGAAGGTACTCGTTCTCGTAGAAACGGTCCCAAAGTCCGCGCTCGTATTCCTTGCGCGCCCCTGACTTTGAAATATCCTCATCCACGGCGCGCTTGCCCAGCTCGACCATGCGCACCAGAAGGCGCAGGCGCGCCCTTCGCTCGCTGATACCGCGCTTGGTGATCGCATCCCGGAACCTCTTGTGCGCCAGATTGAGCCAGGTTTTCTCCTCCTCGGCCTCCATCCGGTCCGGTGAACCGGTCCGTCGTGTACCATCGCCGGCGGACTCCTCCTCCGTCTGCTCTCCATTGGCGGCGGCAGCATTCTCCTCGGCGGCTGGAGGTGTCTCAGACGAGGGCTTCTCGGCGCCGGCGGCTGCCGCAACCTCTGGCACTGAATCGGGCGCGCGGTCGAGGTCCAGGTCCACCTCCAGGAATCCCGGGGCGTCCAGACGGTCGATGTCGTACTGGCGGCGCGGACGGAGCAGCAGCTTGATCACCGCATCCAGTTGCTCGCACGAGATATCCATGCGCACCAGGTTGACCAGACCCTCGATGTCCACTCCAGCCGCGGCCAGAGCGTGACGGTTGTTCAGGATCAGGTCACGGCAATGCTCTTTCGCCTTGCGGCTGCAACGCTGGCGGAACTGGACCCGCCGGACCCAGAAATACAGGACCACCAGCAGCACCAGTACCGCTGAGAACACCTGCAGGTCCATCAGATCCATTCTCATCCATAACCTCGTCGGGTTCTGGGTGGCTCAGGCGGATTGCGCTCCGGCCGGCGACGCGGAAAAATCAGGCGCCCCCAGCAGGACAGCCCGGACAGATATGTAACGCGCCAGGAGCTGCGCCAGTGCGAGCCCCGGCTCCCCATGCAGGGGCAGGCTCAGCCACCAGCGTCCCTGGCCGGTTTCGAGCACCAGACGGTGCAGAAGGGTTTTCCCCTGGTACTTGAGCGGCTCGATCCGGACATGCTGCAGTTGACGGTAGCCGATCCGCTCACGAGAGTCGCGGAATCCCAGGACCAGTTCCTCGCCCCGGACCACCAGGGCGCAGCGTGCACACACATTGACCTTGCCGCCGCCGTTGCAGTGCTGCGCCACGGCCCCACCCTGCCAGAACCGTCCCGGATTCAGGGCGACCAGCTCATCGTCCAGCGGGTCGGGGGCCGCGCCGCGGTCAAGGTAGCTCCGGCTGGAGATCAGATCGCGCAGGCCCCAGCGCTCGATGCCCGTGAGCAGCTCCAACTCGGCGGGCAGATTGTCGGGCCGGGGACGGCTGTCCCAGCTCGGGTGAATCTCGGGATCGGACTCGACCTGCCCTACCGTTTCCGGCAGTGGGGGAAGGTCCTCCAGCGGATTTACCTCTGTGTCAGTCGCCTGCAGTTCCTCCATTACCGGCGGCTGCGGCAGGGGCTCCAGCGCTGGCGGCGCGGGCACGTGCTCCGGCTCTGTCACCGGCGGCCCTTCCTCGGCGGCCGGAGCGGCCAGTTCCTCGCCGCAGTTGGGGCAGAGACGTACACCCGGGTTAAGTTGCAGGCCGCAGAACGAGCATTTATGGCCCGCCTCGCGTTTCAGGGCCGGTGCAACGTCCTCCGTCTCCTTGGTCCGTTCCGCAGGGTCTGTCTCTCTGTCAGATGGCTGCCCCGGCTCCACGATGGCGAAGCGCACCCGCACGCCCGGGACCTCAGTTTCCGCGGGAGCGGGTGTCTGCTCCAAGGCCGGCGGGACGGCCACAGGCGCGGGTTCGGCAGGCTGCGGTTCGGCTGCCGGGGGAATCTCTATCTTTTCCTGCACCGGCTCCGGGGCCGGGATGTCCGCAGGAGGCGCCACCGTCTCGTTCACCGGCCGGGCAGGAAGAACCGGCTCGGCCACCGGCGGCAAAATGCCGCTTTCCGACTCCACACCCTCGGTGCTGAAAGACTTCAGAAAATGGAAATAATGGTAGCCGCCCTCGGTGCGGTTCATGTCCGAGCAGGCCTGGCTCACCGACACGAAATCCACCTGGCGCGAAAACCGGCTGTGCGCGATGATCAGCGAAAGGTCGGCCACGGAGCAGATCACCCGCGGACAGCCTTTCGAGTAATTGTAAACTCCAGCGAACCCGTCCTCACTGAATATCTCCCGGCCCTCGGCTGCCCCGGCCCGCCGCAGGCGGTAGCGGATAAGCTCGCGGGTATCCTCGCGCCCCAGGTTGCGCAGGAAAAAGCGCACCGGCAGGCGTTGGTGGAATTCGGGCATGGCCCGGATCGCCTCATCCAGCGGTTTCTGTCCGCTCAGGATAAATGTAAGCAGGAACGAATCAGATACGCAGAAATTCAGCAGGATTCTCAGTTCCTGGAGGATATCCGGACGGTGGCAGAGCATCTGGCCCTCGTCCAGGATCACCACGCACTTGATACCCTCGCGGTGACAGGCGAGCAGGTGCTCACGCAGCTCGTTGAGCAGGGTCAGCTTGTCGTTGCTGTTCGAGACCACACCCAGCTGACGCGCTATCTCGCCGACCATCTGGTTCGCGGTCAGGGTCGGGTGGTCGATGAATACGCTGCGGCAGCGGCCCTCGTAGTAGCTTTCCAGGTCATGACGCAGGCGGGCCAGAAGGCTGGTCTTGCCGTCCCCGGCGTTCTCGCTCACCAGCAGGGCCCCGCCCTTGTTCGAGACCACGGCGTATTTCAGCCGGAGCAGGCCCTCCTGATGCTGGCTGCTCATGTACAGCATCTCGGGGTCGGGCGTAAGCGAAAACGGGGGCCGGACAAGGCCCCAGTATTTGAGGTATTCTGGCAGCATCCACGGCGCCGTTGATCGAGCCCCGGCCTGACGGCCGGAGAGGGTTAACTCGTTGACTGGCAAACCAAAACCGCACCACGGGTATGGACTATTGTATCCCGGCTCAGTCCGGCTGTCAAGCCGGATGGCGTTTCATGGTACGGCGCAGCACGTGGATGAACAGCCGGTCGTAGTAACGCGATTTCCTGGTGTCGCCGATCTCGGAATACAGGTGCACGCAGGCAAGCAGGACATCCGGTTCCAGGCTCATGGCATCTCCTTAGTGAGGTTACGTTTGCAGAAATAGCAATGTTCATGCCAGCCGCTGGCGGCAATCCGGCCGCCGCCGGGAGCGGAAGCTTGCAGGAGGCTTGTCACAACATTTTCATGGGCTTATATTCAGGTATCATCCCTGGAATCTCTTTCACCGCCCGCAACCGTCGAGACCTGCCGATGGAAAAAATCGCTGCACCCAACAAGCTGCGTTCCACTTCCGATGAAAAGCAGGTGCTCAACAACCTGCTCAAAATCCTTGTCTCCAAGCGCCAGATCACCGAAAAAGACCTGGACACGGTCCTGGAGATAACGATCCAGAAACTGGTCGAGCTGGTGCAGGCCCAGGCGATCACGATCTATTCCGTGGCCAAGGACAACAGCGTCCATTTTACCAATGTCTATTTCACCGAGGAACTGTACCGGGGCAAAGATGAACTGCGGGAAGCCTACCGCAGCAAATCGGAGCGCCTGCGCAGCCTCACCCTTCGCCGCGGCCAGGGGATCGTGGGCAAGGTGATCGAGTCCGGCGAGAGCTATATCTCCCTGGACACCCAGAACGACCCCAATTTTTACAGCGGAGTGGACCAGGAAACCGGGTTCCAGACCAAGAGCATGATCACCGTGCCGGTGGTCACCGACCGGGTGATCGGCGCGATCCAGATCATCAACAAGAACCCGCCGCAAGGGCCGGGCCTGTTCACCGACCGCGACCGTCAGCTCCTGGAGGAGGTGGCCGACTACTCGGCGCGGATAATCCAGAAAGTGCACCAGCCCGAGATCAAGGTTGCCGACACCGAGCTGGCCTACTACCTGAGCCGCCTGACCGACCACGAGTACATGGAGATCGGCGACGATTTCGTCCCGGACGTGAAGCTGCTCAACCTGGTGGGCGAGGAGAACCTGAAGAAGTACCTGATCCTGCCGATCCGCAAGAGCGCGGCCCAGGCGGTCGAGATAGCGATCTCCAACCCGGTGGATTTCGAGCGGATCGACAGTTTCCGCTGGGCTACCAAGCTGAGCGTGGCCCGGATCGTGGTGGCCGCGGACAGCCAGATACGCCGGGTGATCGAGCAGCAGTTCAAGCGCGAGGCCACGGACATCGACGAGGTGGCGGCCCTGGTGGGCAGCGCCTACGGCGAACAGAACGTGGAGTCGGTGCAGCTGGAGGAGGATGTCGACGAGGACAGCGCACCCATCGTGCAGTTGGCCAACCGGATCATCGAGGACGCCTACACCCGCGGGGCGAGCGATATCCACGTGGAGCCGTTCGAGCACGAGGTGCTGGTGCGCTACCGGGTGGACGGGGTCTGCCGGGTGGCGCTCAAGTTGCCGCCCAACTCGCTCAAGGCCCTGGTCAGCCGTCTTAAGATAATGGCCGGGCTGAATATCGCCGAACGCCGCCTGCCCCAGGACGGGCGTATCCGGTTCAAGGAGTTTACCCGCACCGGCATCGACATCGACCTGCGCGTAGCCACCGGCCCGATGGTCTACGGCGAAAAGGTGGTGATGCGTATCCTGGACAAGAGCGGCTCGATCGTGGAACTGGAGCGCATGGGGTTTTCCGCCCACAACCTGGAGCTTTACAAGCAAATGACCCACAGCCCTTACGGCATGCTCCTGCACGTGGGCCCAACCGGAAGCGGTAAGACCACCACGCTCTACGCCGCGCTCAACTATATCAACGACCCCGGGATCAACATCCAGACCGCCGAGGACCCGGTGGAGTACATGCTGTTCGGTGTGAACCAGATGCAGATGCGCCGTGAGATCGGACTCACTTTCGCCGCTGCCCTCCGCTGCTACCTGCGCCAGGACCCGGATGTGATCCTGGTGGGCGAAATCCGTGACCTCGAGACCGCCGAGATCGCCATCGAGGCCTCGCTCACCGGCCACCTTCTGTTCAGCACCCTTCACACCAACGACGCGGCCGGGACTGTGACCCGTTTTCTGGACATGGGCATCCAGCCGTTCCTGGTATCCAGTTCTCTGCTGCTGGTCTGCGCCCAGCGCCTGTTGCGCCGCCTCTGTCCCAAGTGCAAGGAGCAGTACGAGCTGGATGAAATCGAGCTCGGGATTGTGGGTGACCTGGCAGAGAGCGGCACTTTCTTCCGGGCCAAGGGCTGCGAGGCCTGCAACGGCAGCGGCTACAAGGGCCGCACCGGCACGCACGAAATTCTCACCCTCAACGACTCGATCAAGGCCGCGATCCTGCGCTCAGCCTCGTCGGAGGAGATTCGGGAGGAGGCCCTTCGCGCGGGCATGGTGCCGATCTACCGCGACAGCCTGGAAAAAGCCGCCTCCGGGATCACCAGCCTGGAGGAGGTGCTGCGCGTGGTCCGGGCCTGAGCCTGAACCGCGGGAACATTGGCTGTCTGGATGAACTTTCGATCAAGCGCTGGAGAATGAATTCAACAGGTTTGTCGGAGGTGGGATGATGAAAGTGAAGCTGGGAGCGGTGATACCCGCCTATCCGATGCCGGTGGCACTGGTGGGGGCGCTGGTGGACGGCAAGCCCAATTTCCTGACCGCAGCCTGGTTCTCGATGCTCTGCTACAGCCCGCCCATGCTGGGCGTGGCCCTGGGACACAGCCACCACACCAACAAGGGAATCAGGGAAAACAAGGTGTTCAGCCTCTGCCTGCCGGGAGAGCAGTTGATCGCCGTGACCGACCACGTGGGCATTGTCTCCGGCAAGAACACGGACAAATCGGGCCTGTTCGAGCTGTTCCTGGGTGAAACCGGTGCCCCGCTGATCGCGCAGTGCCCGCTCTGCGTGGAGTGCGAGCTGGTCCGGGTGGAGAAGAACGGTCCCAACGAGCTGTACCTGGGTAAAATAATCCAGGTGCACGCCGACAGCGAGGTGCTGACCGAGGGCTGTCTCGACCTGGCCAAAATCCGGCCCCTGTTGCTCTCACAGCCGGAAAGCCTGTACTACGGCCTGGGCAAGAAGCTCGAAAAAGCCTGGAGCGTGGGCCGCAACTACAAGTGAACCCCGGACGCAGACAAAAAGAGCCTGAGCGGGTCGCCCCACTCAGGCTCTCTATATTCACCACCGCTGCCGGCACCGGGCTTATCAACCGCGGCCCCGTCCCATGCGGCGCGGATGAGCGTCGTTCCATTCTTTCAGCTTCGTTTTCTGGTCGGCGCTCAGGACGCCATCCAGTTTCTTCTGGTAGTCCTCGAAAATCTTCAGCATCCCGTCGCGCATGGC
>CAYLSM010000038.1:0-27833 GCA_964386505.1 uncultured Gemmatimonadales bacterium | reverse complement strand
GTTGACCACCCTCTGAAATTCAGTCAACTGTCAGGTGAATACCATCTCACTTCAGTATAGAGTCAGAATAAAAGAGAGCGGCGCCCCGGATGCCCCGGAGCGCCGCTCGTTTTATCAATTTAGAATTACCCTCACACCAATGTCCAGGGCCGCGGGTAGAGGTCCAGGTAATGGACTGTCAGCTCGGGCCAGGTGCTCCGGATGTACCCGGCCAGGTTCTGCATGCCCCAGTGCTCGGTGCAGCCGTGCTCCACTGTGAGCAGGCCCACGCCGCGCTCCACGAAACGCTCGCGTTTCTCCCAATAGTACCAGTTCCCGTCGAAATTGCCGATCAGACAGTCGGCCCCCTGGTCGATCAGGTCCAGGTCCGGGGTGTAGCAGCCCACTCCGATACAAGGCCGCCGGACGATCATCTCCGGATCGCCCATCGCCTGCACGCTGTCCTGGCCGATCGGTTTCACCTTCTCCAGCACCTGGCGTGCGAACGCCTTGAGCGGCGTGGGCTCGATCTCGTACATCACGCTCCAGCCATCCTGCGAGACGCCGGCTTCCTTGCTCAGGTCCAGGCCCCGGGCCCAGGAGTCGCGGATGCCGATTCCGGGCCACTTGTCCCAGGCGTCATGGCAGCGCAGCACGGCGATCCCGCTCTTTTCGAGCAACTCGGCCTTGGGCCGTCCCTCGGGCGTGTCGCGATACTTACCCTCCGGCGGCCAGTGCTCCCAGAATGTCGGCTCGTGGGTCACGAACAGCTCGCAGCCCAGCTCCACGGCGCGGCGAAGGTCGTAGATCGTGGCCATCCAGCCCACGGCCACGCGGCTGACCGGACGATCCGGGTCGCCGGAGCGGAATGAGTCGACTGTCTTGTCCAGCCCGATCCACTCGCAGCCCTTCAGCAGGTGCTGGTTGATCTGTCTGGCTGTAACCATCTGTCACCTTCCCTTTCAGCGCCCGGCGAGTTCGGCGCGGTTGTCGTAGACCTTGCGTGCGGCCTCCAGGAACAGGCGCACGTTGCTTTCCAGCAGAAGGCACTCGTTGACCAGGACCATGATCCGCTTGTAGCCCAATTCCTCGGCCACCGGGCAGAATACCTTCGCATAGTCCATCTTACCTTTGTAATGGCCGCAGGTGAGCGGGCAGCCCTTACGGCCGAAACTCATGTTTCGGAACGCCGGCAGACGGTAGACCGGGATGCTGTTGCCCAGTAGAAGCTCGGCGCCCTCGGCTTTCATCGCCTCCATGTAGCGGGCGCGCTCGCAGCCGTAGACTTTCTCGTCGTACAAGATAATAAACATGTAGTGGCCGCGTTGCGTAATCCGCGTGTCCGGGTCCAGGGATGTGAGGCCGGGGATATCCTCCAGGCCGCGGCGCAGAAGATCGGCGTTGGCCATGCGGGTTTCGGTCTGGCGCGGCACCTTGGCGAGCTGGGTGCGCAGGAGTGCGCCCTGGAACTCGTTCATACGGTAGTTGGGCCCCACGGAGGTGTGGTCGTACTTGGCGCTGCCCAGCACCCGCCCGATATGGTGGTAGGCAAAGGCCTGGTTGTAGATTTCCTCCGAGGCGGTGGTCACCGCGCCGCCCTCGCCGCAGGTGAGGGTTTTGGACTGCTGGAAACTGAACGTGCCGGCATCGCCCAGGCTGCCCACGTGACGGCCGCGCCAGAGGGTGCCGACCGCCTGGGCGCAGTCCTCGACCAGCAGCAGGCCGTGACGGGCGGCAATGGCGCAGAGCGAGTCCATGTCCGAGGGGTAGCCGCCGAAATGCACGGCTACAATGGCCCGGGTGCGGGGGGTGATCTTGCGCTCCACATCCGACGGGTCGACCTGGCAGGTGCCGGGCAGGATGTCCGCGAACACCGGCACTCCCTGCACCATCAGCACCGCCGAGGCCGAGGCGATGAAAGTGATCGACGGCACGATAACCTCGTCCCCGGCCTCGATGCCGCAGGCGCGCAGGGCCACTTCCAGGGCCACGGTGCCGTTGTTCACCCCCAGCACGTAGGGCGAGTCGGTATAGCGGCCGAACTCCTTCTCGAAACCATCCACCTCGTTGCCGCCGAAACGCCACCAGCGTCCGCCGGCCACCACGGCGGAGACAGCACCGATGTCCTCCGGGCCCACCTGCGGCCAGTTCATGGTGAACCCGGCGGCGGCCACGGGCGCGCCGCCCAGAAGAGCGAGTTTTGGCATTCAGGCTCCTTTGTGCACGCTGAGAGGATCGTGCAGTAAATATTGCTGTTAACGGTCTCTATAGCTGCAAGGTTGTGCCATTAAAGACCGCAAAACATTATAATCAATACGGTTGACCATAATGGTACGGTTTGTGTACAAATGATAATATAAGATAGTAAAATGTCAAGATCAATCGCGGTTTGTGAGTGGAATACGGCATAATGTTGATAGGATCGTGCTAAAACAAAACGCGGCCCCCGAGCATCTTATCGGAAGGCCGCGTCATATATGGTGCCGGCGGACGGGATCGAACCGTCATGGGGTCGCCCCCGCGGGATTTTGAGTCCCGTGCGTCTACCAGTTCCACCACGCCGGCAGGTTATCGAAACGGATCAACCCTTTATGGCAGGCCTGTAATATACGCAGGCGCAAGCGATAAGTCAACCCGCTTGTCCGCGGAACCCGTACACGCGCCACACCCGGGGATTGTTGCCGTGGCTGCCTGCCCTGATTACATTCTGCTTGTGACCCTCACAACCGGATTCCTCGAACCCTGAAGCGGACCCACTCCTCAGTCCGGAGAACAGCCCCATGCCCTCCTTCCAGCGCGGAAAACAGTTGCTCGGACCGGTTGTCTTTCTTCTGTTGCTGATCTCCGCCACCCTGCCCGCCGCGGTGACAGTCCGTGAAGAGCCGGTGACTTTCCCCACCTGGCGCCTCGGCCCGCCCGAGGCCATGCCGGTCTGGAAAGTGCGCGGCGGCTCGATCTATCCCTACCCGATGTTCGACAAGCTGACCGAGGAGAAGGGGGAACGCACCTACCGCGGCCTCTGGCTGGAGAACGAATACGTGCGCGCCCTGGTCCTGCCCGAGATCGGGGGGCGGCTGCACGATGCCTACGACAAGACCGCGGGCGGTTACCATTTCCTGCAGGACCAGCGCACGATCAAGCCGGCCCTGGTCGGCATGGCCGGGGCCTGGATCTCCGGCGGGATCGAGTGGAATTTTCCCAACGGCCACCGTCCCTCCGGTTTCCGCCCGGTGGACTGCCGCGTGGTGGAGAACACGGACGGCTCCAAGACTGTCTGGACCGGCGAGGTGGAGCGCACCTGTGGCATGCGCTGGGCCGTGGGCAACACGGTGTACCCGAGCCGCACCTGGATCGAGACCCGGGTGCGCCTGACCAACTGCACCCCGGTGCCCAAGCCGTTCCTCTGGTGGGCGGATGCCGGGGTGCGCGGCTCGCAGGAGTTTACGGCGGTCATTCCGGGCGAGATCGCCACCGGCCACGGCAAGCACGAGTTCTACCACTGGCCGCTCAATGACGGGGTCGACCTGCGCCGCTGGGAGAACGCCCCAGGCGGCACGAGCTATTTCATCGTGAACTCGCGGGAGGATTTCCAGGGCTCCTGGTGCCCGGAGGAGCAGGGTGGCCTGGTCCACTGGGCCGACCATCATATCGTTCTGGGCAAGAAACTCTGGTACTGCGGCACCTCGCCCGCCGGACGGCTCTGGGAGAGCGTGCTCACGGACGGTGACGCGCCGCTGGTGGAACCCCAGGCCGGAGCCTACTCCGACAACCAGCCCGATTTCCACTGGCTCCAGCCCGGAGAGACCAAGACTTTCAGCCATTTCTGGTTCCCGGTGCGCGGGATCGGGATGTGGAGCTTCGCCAATCTGGAGGGCGCGCTCAGCCTGCGTCTGGAAAAAGGCCGGGCCACTGGCGGCTGGTATCCGACCGGGGCCGTGCCTGGCGCGACTGTGGTTCTGAGCGCCGCGGGCAGAGAGCTCTGCCGGAAAGCTCTGGATGCCGCGCCCGGCAATCCCGTACTGGCCGAGGCGGCCGCGCCTAAAGGGGTAAGCCTCTACGATCTTCGCCTGAGCGTGCTGTCCGCCTCCGGCGACACCCTGATCGCGTTCAGCCACCCGCGCCCGGCCAACCCGCCGTTGCCCGAGCCGGAGCCGCCGTTTCCCTCCCCTGAGAAAGCCGAAAGCAACGAGCGGCTGTTCCTGATGGGCGACTGGTACGAGCGTTTCGGCCAGCCTGAGCGGGCCGAGGCCTGCTACCGCGAGTCGCTGCGCCGCGACAGCGGCGACATTCGGGCCAACACCGCCCTGGGCGTGATGCTCCTCAAACGTGCGCAGTACGCTCCGGCGGCGGAATATCTGGAAAAGGCTCTGGCCCGGGATGAGACTTGCGGCCGGGCGCGCTATTACCTGGGCCTGGCCTGTCTGGGATTGGGACAGGAGGAGAAAGCCGAGAGCGAGCTGGCCCGCGCCAGCTACGATTTCCCCTTTTACAGTGTTTCCAATCTGTACCTGAGTTGTCTCGCGGCGCGCCGATACGACTGGACAGCGGCCTGTGAGCGCGCCGGACGGGCCGTGCGGGGCAATGGCGACAACAGCGAGGCCCGCGCCATGCTTGCCTTGACTCTCAACCGTCTGGGCCGGTACGACGAGGCGCTGGCTGTGGCCGCGGCGGCCCAGGGCGATGACCCGCTGGATTACTTTTCCGCAGCCGAGCGGGCGGCAGCCCTGGTGGGCCTGGAACGCAGCACGGAGGCGGCCGCGGTCCGCGACACCCTGTGTGCGCTCCTGCGGGGTGACAGCTACAACCGGATCGAGCTGGCCGAGCGCTACACCCGCTGCGGGCTGTACGGCGAGGCCGCGACGGCTCTCGAAACGGAGGGCGGCAGCGACACACCACTTCTGCTTTACCATCTGGCCTGGTGCCGTCACATGCAGGGCGACAGCGCCGCGGCAAAGGCTGCGCTGGCGCGTGCCAGTCAAACCGCCGCCGCCCCGTGTTTCCCCAGCCAGAGCGCCAGTCTGCCCGTCCTGGAATGGGTGACAGCCGCCGCACCGGCCGACCCCCTGGCCTGGTCTCTGCTGGGCGAGCTGCTCTACAGCCTGGGTCAGAAAACCGAGGCGATACACGCCTGGGAGAAATCCATCGGCCTGGACACCGGCAATGCCGTGGCCTGGCGCAACCTGGGCTACGCCCGGGCTGAGGCTGATGATTACGCGGGTGCGCGCATGGCTTATGAGGCGGCGGTGGAGGCCGACCCCGCTCAGGCTTTGCCGCTCACCGAGCTGGACCCGGTGCTGGAGCGCCTGGGGGTGAGCCGCGAGGACCGTCTGGCTTTCCTGGAACGTCACCGCGCCACGGTCCTTTCCACCGACCCCTCGATCAAACGGCTGGTCTCGCTGTATGTGCAGCTCGGGCGCGACCGGGAAGCTCTGGCGGTTCTGGCGGCGCGGCGGTTCCACTGCTGGGAGGGCGGCTACGATGTCCACCGTTACTGGGTGGAGGCCAACCTGGCTCTGGGTGATGAAGCCATGCAGGACAGAAACTACGCCGCCGCCCTGGAATTTTACACCCAGGCCCGCGCCTACCCGGACAACCTGGAGGTGAAAGCCCAGCCCGGAGTGACCTACACCCGTGAATCCTGCAAAGCCGGCCTGGCCCTGGATTTTCTGGGCCGGAAAAAAGAGGCGCGCGCTATGTTCCTGTCCGCAGCGGCGGACAGCCTTCCCGCCTCGGCTGCGGCGCAGTATTTCAGGGGGAAGGCGCTGGAAAAGCTGGGTCGGCCCGTCGAGGCGCGTGCCGTGTTCGAGCGCATGCTGACCTACACTGAAAAGGGACGCGCCCACGAGGAGGAGGGTCCCGCGGACGGACTGGCGGTGACCGACAAAGTCCCGCAGGCGCGCGAGTGCTTTCGCCGCGCCCTGGCACTGGAGGGCCTGGGACGGTCCGCCGAGGCCGATTCCCTGCGCTCCCGGGCGCTCGCGCTCGATCCGATCGTTCAGCTCAGGGCTTTCGGCCCGCCGCGCGCCGGCTGGTGATAAGGATTACGGCTTGAATTACTTTATTGCACAGTAAATTATGTTTATATTCTAAATCCGGTCCGGGTTTAACTCCGGCCGGGATGACCCGTCAGGCACAAAATCAGAAATTGAATCGAACCTGGAAGGAAATCATGTCCGAAAAACTCGACCCCAGGGTGGAACAGCTCGCCCGTCGCTGGATGAGTGAGGAATTCGGCCCCGAGGCCCGCGCCGAGATCAAGGCCCTCTGGGACAGCGGGAACTGGAAGGAGCTGACCGACCGTTTCCACATGGACCTCGAATTCGGCACGGCCGGACTGCGCGGGGTGATCGGCGCTGGCACCAACCGCATGAACGAGTACGTGGTGCGCACCGCCACCCAGGGGCTGGCCAATTACATCCTCAAGCAGAACCTGGGCGCGCCATCCTGCGCCATTGCCCACGACCCTCGCCGCAAGAGCGACCTGTTCTCCCTCGAGACCGCCCTGGTGCTGGCCGGCAACGGAATCAAGGCCTACCTGTTCCCCGAGCTGCGTCCCACCCCGGTGCTCTCGTTCGCCGTGCGCTACCTCCAGGCCACCGCGGGCGTGGTGATCACCGCCAGCCACAACCCGCCCGAGTACAACGGCTACAAGGTCTGCTGGAGCGACGGCGGCCAGATCGTGCCCCCGCACGACAACGGCATCATCGCCGAGGTGCGGGCGATCAAATCTCTGTCCGAGGTTAAAAGGATCAGCCGCGAGGAGGCCGAGAGCAAGGGCCTGCTGGTCTGGCTGGGGACGGATGTGGACGAGGCGTTCCTGGCGGCGGTGCACACCCAGGTGATCCAGCCGGATGTGATCCGCAGCGTGGCAGACCGTCTGAGCGTTGTCTACACCCCGCTGCACGGCGCCGGGGTGACCATGGTCCCCAAGGCCCTGGAGCGCATGGGCCTGAGGCGTGTCGAGGTGCTGGAGAGCCAGCGCAAGCCGGATGGCGAGTTCCCCACGGTCAAGAGCCCCAACCCCGAGGAAAAGGAGGCCCTGACCCTGGCGATCCAGCGCGCCGAGGCCAGCGGCGCCCACCTGGTGCTGGGCACCGACCCGGATGCCGACCGCATGGGCCTGGCTTTCCGCAACTGTGAGGGAAAATTCGAGCTGCTCAACGGCAACCAGATCGGCTCGCTCATGTGCCATTATGTCCTGAGCCAGCGCCACGCCCGCGGCACTCTGCCCGAGCGTCCGGTGGTGGTCAAGACCATTGTCACCACCGAGCTGCAGCGCGCCATAGCCAGCAGTTTCGGGGCCGAGGTGGTGGACACCCTTACCGGGTTCAAGTACATCGGAGAGCAGATCCACCTGTTCGAGCTGGAGGGCAAGGGCCGCACCTATGTCTTCGGCGGCGAAGAGAGCTACGGTTACCTGGTGGGCACCCACGCCCGTGACAAGGACTCCGTGGTCGCCTCGCAGACCATCGCCGAGATTGCCGCCTGGTGCATGAGCCGCGACATGACCCTGGGCGATTACCTGGACGAGGTCTACCGGGCTTACGGGGTCTATCTGGAGAGCGCCGCCTCGCTCACGCTCAAGGGCATCGAGGGCGCGGGCAAGATCAGCGGCCTGCTCAAGCATTTTCGCGAAAGCCCGCCCAAAGCCATCTCGGGCAGCGCGGTCACCGGCTGCTGGGACCTGCTCTCCGGTGAGCGCCGCGAGCTGACCGGAGGCCACCATGTTCAGCACACGCACCTTCCCCAGGCCAACGTGCTGATGTTCTACCTGGCGGATGGCTGCCGGGTCACGCTGCGCCCCAGCGGCACGGAACCAAAAGTGAAATTCTATTTCACCGTGGTGCGCCAGGTGGATGAGGGCGGCTCGATCACGACGGCCAGACAGGCGGCTGCGGAGCATCTGGCGAGCCTGAAAAAGGATTTCATGCAGACTGTGGATGACGTTCTGAAAGGCTGATTGCTGTCAGGAAAGATTTCGAGGCAGAACAAGAAAGGCCGGGCAGGCGCTCACCGCCTGCCCGGCCTTCATATTTATATCCGGAACCCGGTTATTCGTTCTCTTTCTGGTATTTCATTTCCGAGATGACCACGTGGTCGTTCTGCAGGATTATCTCGGAGCGCTCGGCAAACTTGCCGGCCGTAGCGGCCGTGGCGGCATCGCCTGCGGCGGCGCGGTAGTCGGCCAGGGCTTTCTCGCGCAGCTCGATGGCCCGCTGTATCTTCTCCTCGCTCAGCTCTCCATTCTTGAGGGCGGCCTCGAAATCGTAATTCTCGTCCTCGGCGTGGTCAATGGCCTGGGCCAGACGGTCGTAGAGCTGGCCGCGCTGAAGGTAGAGCGCGCCGGACTGTGCGATCGCCAGCGACTTGGTGTAGGTGTCGATCGCCGCCTGGAGCTGGCCTTTCTGGAGCTGAATCTCAGCGATCCGGCCCAGCAGCAGGGGTTTCTGTTTGTCCGGGGCCTGGTTCAGGGCTTTGTGGTAGAACTTGAGCGCCTCATCCTGGCGTCCGGCCTGACGGGCGCTTTCGGCGGCCTGGAGCTGGACAAGCGGATACAGCGAGTCGCTCGCCGCCACCCGGCTGAACCATTCCAGGGCCTGGGCCGGCTTTCTGACTTTCAGGTAGGCGTTTCCCAGCGCGAAACGGACCTTGTTCCAGTCCAGCCCGGACCGGCTGCCGATCAGGCTGTCGGCGGCCAGGAACAGCGGGATGCTGGCGGCGAAGTCTCCGGCGTCGTAGGCCTCTTTCGCCTTGTTGTAGCTTTCGGCCCCGCGGCGCTCGCTTTCGGACTTGGGTATGAAGCGCTGCGGAAAGGCGTTTCCGGAACAGAACAGCACAGCGGCGAAGAGTAGAACCGTGGTGCGCATCGCGGCCTCGGTTGGAATTGGGTTCAACCTATGTCAACGCGGTCCGACAAGAACGGGCCGCACCGTTTCCCGGCGCGGCCCGTCCAAGGTTTTACAGCCCGGCCGAACAGAGTTACTTGGTCTTCTCGTTGTAGTCGATCTGCTTCTTGATCTGCTCGACGCGGTTCTTGAGCTGTGCGATGTTGTCCAGGTGCTGCTTGGCGCTCTTGGCGTACTTGGGATCGCTCACCCGGGCCAGGTCCGCGGCGGCCTTGTCATAGAAGGCGACAGCCTGATTGGCCTTGTCCTTGGTCATGTCGCCTTTCTCGATAAGGGCATCTATGTCGGCGTCTTCCTTGGTGGAGAAATCCAGTTCCTGGCCCAAATCATAGTAGTTAATCCCACGCAGGTAGAACAGGGCCTGCTGGTTGTCGGCCGGAGCGCCCTTGAGCGCGTTGGTGTAGGCCTCGATCGCGTTGCGGCTGTCCTTGATACGCATGCGGTAGATTTCACCGATGTTCAGATAGAACGACCACACGCTCGTTTCGGGCGCCAGTTTGATTGCCTCGCGGTAATACTTGACCGCGTCCTCGTACTTCTTCAGATCATTGGCGATACGCGCCATGTTGTAGTACGAGTAAAAAGCGTTCTGGTAGTCCGGCTGTACCTCGAAGATGCTGTTGAACGCCGTCAGAGCCTCCTGGCCGCGGTCGAGCGCCTGCAGGGTGCTGCCCTTGTAAAACAGGCAGTCAGCCAGCATCTTTTTCTGCGTATCATCCAGGCCCTGCTTCTCTTGCAGCATGGTGATGGCGCGGTCGAGGGACTTCAGGTCGTGCTCCAGGCGGGCTTTGTACGCCGCCGGGTCAGTTTTCTCCAGAGTCTTGGCTAAGTTGAATTCCGCATACCCCATCTGGAAGCGGATATCGGGCGAATCGTCCCTGATGGCCACAGTCTTGTCGAACTCGTCGATCGCTTCCGCCGCCTTCTCCAGGCGCAGCTTCACATAAGCCATGTACTGATGATACCCGTAATCCTCCGGCTTGATCTGAATAAGTTTGCTGTAGTAGGTCTCGGCCTTGCTGAAATCGTTCTTGGCGAAATAGGTTTTCGCCAGGATTTCCAGGGCCGGTACGTAGTTCGGGTCGACCTTGTCAAGAAGCTGCTGGTACAGTTCGAGAGCCTTGTCCGTGGAGTCCATGTTCAGGTAGCAGGTGGCGATCATGAAACCGGCGTCCGCATCGCCAGGCTGAAGCTCCTGGAGTTTCTGGAAATTCTCGATGGCCTTGTCGTAGATCGCGCTGCGGAAGTACGACATGGCGATGCTGCGGGCGCTGATCCGCTCCGAGGCCATGATGATCACCTCGACGCTTTTCTCGGCCAGATCGCTCAGCTGCTTCTCGTTCGACGCCTCGACAGGCTTGCCCTCGATAGTGTAGTTCTTGCCCTCGCTCTGATGGCTCAGGAACACGTAATCGATCTTGGCCTGAACCTGGGTGCCCGAGCCGCCGGGCTGATCGAGAGTGCCGGTGGTGTAGATCGAGGCCTTGAGCGAGTCCATCATCATGGCGAGCAGGCTGTCGTTGACTATCAACTCGTCCAGGCTGCCCTTGATGCCCTTGATGTAGTTATCGAACTGCTCCTGGGTGACGATATCGAACTTGCCCGACTTGTCGAGCTGCTTGGCCAGCTCCCACTGGAAGCTGGTGACAACTTTCTTGTCCAGCGAACTCTTGGTTGGAAGGACAAGCACTTTGGGCCGTCCGCTCTGGGCGAATGCACCGCTCACGAGCGCCTGTGTCAGAAGCATGCCAACCAGCGCAATCGCGCGCATAGTATTGCCGGCGTACACTTTCATCGTTGCCTCTCCAATTCCTGTTTAATAGCTGGGATGGATCGCTTGAATATCTTAATTTCGATGCACCCGGACGGTTGGACGCTGCCGAGCAGAAACTTATTCAGCTACCCGTTTCAGTGTCCGGATGTGCGGCGGGTGAAATGCAAAATGCTCTGTTTCAATGGGTTAAACGATTGTAAGGCTTGGGCTTGAGACCTTTGATTCAAACCCAATATCGAAAAATATGTTACGCTCTTTTTAATGTCAATATTTTATCAGATAGCGGAAATCCAGACTGAAATGTCCCTGCGAATCAGTCTGTCCCACCACCGAGCTGCTCCGGTTTATCAGATATTCGATCTGCGCGCTGCGGGCCGAGGGGTCGATCAGGTCCTGCGAAAAGCTGAAAAACACTTTCTCGAACAGGAACTCGCCCATGGTCAGTTTGGCGCTGGCGCGATCGCTGTTCTGGTCCTCGGCGCCGGTGCCGCTCTGCCGGGTGAAAAGCTGGCTTTCGAAACTTAGTTCATCCAGGCCTGTCCACTCCTGAAGGTAGGGGTTGGCCTGGTTGAGAGCCATGTTGGCCGCCTGATCGAGCAGCTTGCTCTGCGACAGCCCCGACTGCTGCTGGAACTCGCGGTAGGTCTGGTCGACAAGCACCAGGCTGCGCGCCATCTCCGGAGTCAGGGGCGGTTCGATCTCGCGGTCATTCACATCGCGCACCGTGATGTCGAAACGCGGGCTGTTAAGGGTGCCGCCGATGTGCAGGGCGAAGGTGTTGCTGTCCATCTCGTACTGCTCGCCGGCCAGGGAGGAGCCGGTAGTGCTCTGGAGGCTCCAGGACGAGCCGACCAGGTCGGTGCGCAGCACCCGGCCGCGCACGGTGCGCTCGGCGTTGATATCGAGCAGCGGGTTGATCGTCGCCTGGCTCTGGAACTGGATCGAGCCGTACTTGAGCTGGAAACGCCGCCCGAACACGGAATAGTATCCAGCCACGGTTGTGATCTGGCCGTTGACCGCGGGTTTGCCCCCTTTCTGCGTAGCACGCAGGTTGGCGGTCAGTTTGATCCCGGCGTTGCGGTTGCGCAGCCAGAAATTCTCCTGCGCGCTGAACCGCAGGTCGTAGTCGATGGGCAGCACGGGCAGTCGCAGTTCGGGCGTGCCGGCAGGAGAGGTGCTTTCCTCCTCGGAGCCAGGCACCGCGGCGCCGAAAGCCGGGCTGATTTCACCCTCGGTCACTTTCACCGCGCCATCCAGCAGGGGACGGGACACCGGGCCGCGCAGGGTCAGGTCGGCGTTGACCCGCAGGCTTGTCACGTAGCGGAACTGCTGCAGCACCAGGTCGCGGCCGCTGACTGCGATGTCCAGACTGTCGGGGTGGAACCCGTCGAGAGGGATACGCCCGCTGATTTTCAGTTTGCCCTCCGGGCTGGAGGAACTGAGGTCATTCAGCACCAGGGCGCCTCCGGTCAGCTCCAGGCGGCCGTTCATGTTCTGCAGACGGGTGTTGATCGGGGCGATCAGCCCCTCGCCGGCGCTCAGGCCGATCTTGCCCGACAGGCTGGGCCGCTCGGGCGTGCCGCCGATCTCAAGCTCGCCGTCTATCCGGCCGGCGCTGAACGGGATCACCTTGCTGCGCAGGGCGTTGAGCGGGAACGCGTTAAAACGCACCTGCAGTGAGACCGGGTGGTTGTCCTGATGATCGGTATCGTAGTCGGCGAACGCCGACAGCGGCACAACTCCCTGCACCGTGCTAACAGTGCCGGCCCCGGATAGGGCCAGCGAGTCGATCCGCAGGTTCTCACGGTC
Source organism: uncultured Gemmatimonadales bacterium (assembly GCA_964386505.1). Classification (GTDB taxonomy): domain Bacteria; phylum Gemmatimonadota; class Glassbacteria; order GWA2-58-10; family GWA2-58-10; genus JAJFUG01. The sequence goes on along the minus strand of CAYLSM010000038.1, from coordinate 15,365 downwards.
CAGGCGCAGCCGTCCGGCCGCCTGGTCCAGGTGCATGATCCAGAGCACCGGGTCGTCGATATTCAGCTCGACCGAACCGGTGGGCTCCTGCAGAGTGCCGCGGAGCATCAGACGGCCCTCGGCCCGGCCGGCCAGGTCGAACGGAGGCTTGAGCGAATCCGGAAGGCGCTGGAGGTCGAGGTTGTGGAACGCGATCGCGGTGTCGAACCAGCCCGAGTCCAGGGCCGTGATCTCGCCGCTCACCTCACCGCCAAGGGCGCGCAGGCGGATTCCCGAAACCTGGGTCGTGTCGCCGTGGCGGTGCAGTTGGATGCTGCCCTCGGCCACGGCGCGGCGGCCGGCGTAAAGAATGCTCAGCGTGTCGAGGTCCAGGCGGAACTCACCGCTCGTGCCCACCGGCAGGTAGGTCCCACGGCAGAACAGGCTGTTCAGGCTGTCCTGGACTACGCTCAGCGGGTCGAAGCGGATATTGCCGCTGTCCGGTACCGTGGTGCTCACCCGGATCGAGCTGAGCTCCAGCCCGGCGAAACCGGCCGCTCCGAACTCGGCGTCGAACGTGCCGTTGGCCCGGGTGACCACGTTGTGAAGGTCGCACTTGCCATCCATCCGGCTGAACTGCAGCTTGCCGTAGGAGCCATCGGTCAGGGTGAAAGTCCCGCGCAGCTCGGGATCATCGAGGTTGCCGCTCAGCGAGCCCGAGAAATCGAGCATCCCGCTCAGGCCCTCGACCGGGAACCATCGGACCAGACGCTGCGCCGGGAGCTGCTCGACCAGCACGAACAGGAATGTCTGCTCGTTCTTAAGGTCGCCGATGGCGGTGAGCACCGCTCCGCTTGAGTACAGGGCCAGGTCATCCAGCCGCGAGCGTCCCTGGTGCAGGGTGTAGTCCACCTGGGCGCTGTCCACCGGGACCTCGAACAACTGGCCCCGCAGTCCCCGTCCCCTGACCTCCAGGTCCAGGCTCGCCTCGTCGTAGCCCTGGCCGTCCAGCTCAACGTGACCGCCAATCTTGCCGCGCACCCCGCGGGTGAAATCGAAACGCAACCGCGCTATGTCCACCTCGCGGGTCTCAAACACGGCATGGTAGCCGCTGCCGGCCCGCCCGAACAGGAAATACAGGTCCCCGCTGACCGCTCCCCCGGCGACCCCGGAGGAGACGTTCTCGAAACTCAGGCGGTCGGAGTCGTAGCGCAGGACAGTGCTCAGGTCCTGGACCGGGTAGCCGAAAATCGTCCCGCGCGGCACGGATATTCGGGCCAGGATCGCGGCGGAGTCGAATGTGCCGCCGAAGGTGGCGCTGATCATGGCCGGGCCGATCAGTTCCCCGCTCAGGCCCAGTTCCGGCGGAAGGTCCTCCATGTTCAGGCGGCCCGGCTGCACGTCGTAGCGCCAGGCATGGGTGTGGAAATCGATAAATCCCGCTCCGGTCAGATCGGTGGCGCCCTTGACCACCCGGCTTTCCTGGAACCCGAGGAAACTGCCGCGGATCGTGACTATGCCGGAATAGGCAATGAGTCCTATCTGACGGTAATCGGACCAGATACGCGACCGGTTCACCTCCACCAGGTTCTCGCCGCCGATGTGGGTGAAATTGCCCTCCAGGTGATGGATGCGGTTCTCGATCGGCTTATCGTCCAGGTCCTCCAGACGAGCGTGCAGTTCGCTGATCACCATGTGGCGTATACGTATCCGGGTGCCGGAGCCTTTGTCCTTGGGCTTGCCCGGGTCCTTGTTCCCGCTGGAACGGAAAAGCATCTCGATGTTGTACGCGTCAGCCAGGCTGTCGTGGTGGACCCAGCAGTCGGCGTTTTCGATCTGAAGGAATGACAGGTTGATCCCGCGCCAGATCAGGCGCAGCGGGTCGAATTTCACCTCCACCCGCCGGACGAACAGGAAATGCCGCGAGCTGTCCGACGGGTCTGCGATTCGGAAATCGTGGAAGATGAAATGGCCCAGCTCAGGGGTTTCCATCCGGCTGAACGTGGTCTGGCTGGCGAACAGGCGGTGGGTCTGGGCCTCGACCAGGTCGCCGGCCAGCATCATGATCGTCTCGCGGTTGGCGCGGTAGAACCAGTAGAGGAACAGCCCGGCGGCGAGCACGAGCAGCAGGATCAGGCGCAGAAGGGCCTGCAACGGCGTGTGCCGCCAGCGCCGCAGAAACCTGCTCAACCGGCCAGGACGGGCTTTTTTCTCCTCCGGCTGCGGCGGCTGCTCTTTCTGGATGTCCTCTTCCATCACTGTTCCTTTGCCGCCCGGGGCGGCAGGGGAGGGCCCGGCTCAGAAAGCGTGGCCGATCCCGAAATGCACCGAACCCCAACGTTTGCTCACACCCTCCGGCTGGCGCGTACCGTTCAGGCGCCAGGCCGCATCCACCCGGATCGGGCCCACGGGCGTACGGTAGCGCAGGCCCGCCCCGCTGGTGGTCAGAAGGTGGAAACGCGAATCGAAATACAACTGCCGGAACACGTTGGCCGCGTCCAGGAACGCCACTCCACCCAGGTCACGCCAGATCGGGTAGCGCAGCTCGAGGTTGGTCAGGATAAGGACGTTGCCCGGCATGTCGCTGTCGGCGATGGGGCCGACCGACAGCTCACTGTAACCGCGCAGGCTCCGTCCGCCGCCGATGTTGAACTGTTCGGTTGGCGGCACGGAACTGGTCCCGCCGTACTCCCGCACCACGCCGGACTTGAGCCGGGCGGCCAGCACCAGGGGCTGACGGTTGCGCCACGAAAGCAGCGGGTGCAGCACGATGCCCTCGAAACTGAACATATAATAGTTGATATCTCCCAGCAGGAACGGGCCGCCCGCCAGGGTGCTCTTCATCACCACCTGGTAGCCGCGGCTGGGGTTGAACCGGTCGTTGCGGCGGTCGAGCATGATCACGGGTGAGACAAGCTGGGTGATCCGGCGTCCCTGGTTGTCGATAATGCTCTGGTCGGCGTCCAGGCTGTCCACGTCGTAGATGTTGCGGCTGTTTAGTTCCATCAACAGGCTGATTTCCCGCTGCAGGGTGACCATGTTGCGCAGCAGGAAATTGATTCCGGTCTTCTCCTCCTCGTGGTGCCGGTACGAGACTTTCTCGAACAGCCCCGTGGTGCTGGCCTCGATCCGCGAGTTCAGGAAATAGGGCTGGCGCAGAGTGAGGGAGGAGGAGGAGGAATACTTGTAGGTCGGGTCTTTCTGGAACGCCTGGTATGTCTCGCGGTTGGCCACGGTCAGGCTCAGGGCGCGATGGAACAGGTTGTAGTGGCTCCATTCCATGAAACCCCGCAGACCGTCCACATCGCCCACGCCGCTGCCGAAGCTGGTGGAGTGGAACTCGCCCTCGGTGACCGTGATCACCACTCCGATCCGCTGGGCGCGGGTTTCGTAGCCCACGAGTTCGTGACGGATGTCGCGCAGCACCCCGGTCCGGTAAAGGTTCGACTTGCTGCGGCTCATCTTGTCATCCGTGTAGATGTCGCCGGGCTTGATTTCCAGGCCGCGGCGGATCACGGCGCTGCTGACCCGGCGGTTGCCCTGGATGTGGATGCTGTCCACCCGGACCTGGACTCCTTCGCGGATGTCGAAATACACCTCGGCCTGACGGTTGCCGGAGGGGAAATAGAAACGCTCCTCCACCTCCACGTACAGGTAGCCGAGTTCATAGTAACGGTTCAGAATTTTCTGCTTGAGCTGGGCCAGGCGCCGGGCGTCAAGCGGCAGTCCGGGGGTTATTTCCTGCAGTCCGAGCAGTTCTGCCTCTGAGAAAATCGTGTTGCCGGTGATATCTATCTTGTGCAGGATGGTCTGCAGGCCCTCCTCGATCATCACCCGCAGGTTGACGCTCTGGCGGTCGACCTCGATGTCCTTCTCGAAATCGCCCACCTCGGCCTGAAGGAAGCCGCGGCTGCGGTAGAGGGCCAGCATAGCAGCCCGGTCCTCGTCCAGCTTCCACTCGGCGTAGGGCTTGCCCTCGTGCGAGGTCATAAGCCGCATCAGCTCGGCGCTGCCTATCTGCGAGTTGCCCTCTATCGTTATGCGCCCGAATTTCCACTGGGCCAGAGCCGGGCTCTGCCACAGGGTCAGCAGCAGAAAAAGGGCGAGCCAGGGGCTAAACCGCCACCGCCGGACCTGGAGGAAGGAACTCATTCTGTTCTGTAGTCTCGGGTTGAGGATAAATCTCTGTGCGTCAGTTTGTTGGACAGCAATTACAGAGTTAAGGTACTCTCTGGCACCGGAGCGGTCAAGGAGCGCGGGGCTGACAGAGCCGGCCGCCTTACGGTGCACAGAGTAAATACACTCCTCGGCGGGGACAGTTTCGTTGAGGCTGGAGGGGGAATGTCGCGCCGGGGAACGGGCAGTGGAAAAAAAGTACAGAAAATTCAGGCAAAAAAATCTCTGTCAAAAAATAAAAATGATAATTTGCTATCGGCAATAATTGCCATGCACAACAAGATGTTTGTGCTCAACTAATTGTAAATAAACGAAATAACGCCACTGTTCCGAGTGCGATGATACTCCCGCCACGGCTGGCACACGGTTTGCCAATACCAAGGCGAGCCAGTTCAGGCACATGGATGGAGCAAACTTTCAGGGAAGAAAGACTACCACATGTTCAACTGCCTGCCCGTTTCCCAGATAGTGGCGCCGCAGACTGCGGCTGCCAGCGCCCCCACGGCCGGTGCGACCGGAACGGAGGGGGACAGCGCTTTCCGCGAGATGTTCGGCGGCCTGCTCGGAACGAGCGCGCCGGCTTCCTCTTCCTCAGACTCACAGATGCCGTCCGGAGTCGGCGCCGCCGTGGGCAGCAGCCTGCTGGCAGTCCCGGTCGACCCGGCGACAGGTTCCGCCGTGCTGGTCAAGACCGATGCCGCGCAGGCCGCCCAGACAGTTACGGCCGTGGTGCAGCAACTGGTCGATTCCGGCATGCAGAAAATCACCCTCTCCATCGACCCGGCCAGCCTCGGCGACGATCAACTGGCCGTGCTTCAGGCTGCCGGAGTGTCGCTGGATGAGGGCAGCACCGAGGTCACGTTCCTTGTCGCCCCTGAGGACCTCCAGGCCCTGACCTCCATGCTGAACGGACAGAGTTCTCCCTCGGCTGTGCCGGTGGTGCTGGTCAGCGGCCAGGACGGCCAAGTGAAAATGACCCAGGCTCTGCTGATGCCGGCCTCGCTGGTGCAGGGCGCTCAGGCAGAGGACAGTTCCGCCCCCGCCTCCGACCTGGTCCTTCAGTTCAACTCCGGCCTTCTGGCCGAGGTCCAGACTGCACAGAGCAGCCAGACCGGCGACGCAGCCGCGACAGAGAATTCGGAACAGGCGACCGAGTTACCCGACCCGGCCGACCTGATAGAGGAATTGTACAGCATCCTGCTGGCCGCGTTCAGCCTGAGCCTTCAGGACAGCTCCGGCAAGACCGAGGGCAACAGTTACCAGGAACTTCTTCAGCGTCTGCGCAATCTGGCCGCCGAGGCCTCCAAGCTGGTCGGCTCGGAGGACGGAGTGGATGCCGCCGCGGTGGAGAAGAACCCTCTGGGGGCTTTCCAGAAGCTGCTGGAGGCCCTGGAAGCCAAGCTTACCCACACGGATGATGAAGATGTCGACAAGACCAAGCCAGCCGAGGATGAGAACGACGAGGCGGGCAAGAAGGACGAGGACGTGCAGCAGGTGCTGGCTTCGCTGATCGTTCTCTGCCACATGCTCGCCCAGGTCCTGGCTGAACAGACCGGAGTGCAGCCTGCGCTGAACGGCTCCGGCGAGGGCCTGGATGTTCAGAGCCTGGCCCGTAGCCTGGGCGCCCTGGATGGTCTTTCCGGCCAGGAGCGTCAGACCGCCCTCGATTCCCTTCTCACTGGAATGACACCCGGCCAGCCCGCCGATAAAGATACAACGGATGGTTCTTTGCAGACGGCAAACGGCTTTACCGCGCTTCTCGAATTGCTGCGCGAGCTGGCCGGGAACAAAACTGTAGCCACCCAGGACGGGGCCGTACAGGCTGTGGAAAGCGGCGCGGGAGACACCCCGGATGCCGCCGCCGCTACCGCACCGGCCGCACAGGCAGGGGAAACATCCTCCGCTCCGGCCACGGAATCCACGGACAAGCAGAGCGGCTCGCTGGTGCAGGTCCTGCAGGAGCTGATCGCTGTCCTGGAGAAATACCCGCCCTCGGTGGAGCCCAAGGATGAGTCAAAGGACGAGTCCAAGGCCAAGCCGGCCGGCTCTGAGGACAAGCCCATCAGCAGCCCCGAGGCCCGTCCGATCCTGACAGCCGCCCACGCCCTGCTCGATCTTCTGACCGCGAATCAGCCTCAGGCCCAGGCCGCGGATACGGCAGAAACTGCCGCGCAGCCCCAGATGGCTGCCCAGGCCACTGGCCAGGCCGCTCCGGTCCAGGCGGACATGCCGTCCGCCGGAGTCACAGCCGATACCGCCGCGACAGCAATAGACGGAACAGTGCTTACCGCTCCCGACCCGCTGGCGCAAACCACCGGTTCGCGCCCGGTCGCTCAGCCCTCCGCTCCCGCCGGGCTGACCGCGACTCCTCAGACCGCTCCGGTGCAGACCCCGGCCGATCCCGCAGCCGCGGGTGCCGATCCGCAGGCAGCCTCGACTGGCGCTGACAAAGTCCGCGCCGCACAACCCGAGACCGTGGCCCCGGCAAGCGAAACCCAGAAACAGACTCCGCTCGCCTCCGCCGGACAGAGTGCCGCCGCGGCGCAGAAAGCGGAAACCCAGAATACAACCCAGGATAAAGTATCAATTCCGGTGCAGTTGGTCGATTCCAGCGCCAGCGCCGCAGTCAAGGCCCAGGCCTCGGCCCCGCACCAGCAGGCCATCCAGGCTTACTCCGGACGCAATGCTGTCCAGAGCCACACCGCGCAGACTCAGGACTCCCGCTCCCTGTCTTCCGGCCAGCTGGCCGCGAACGCCCAGGCCCTGGGTGCGACGGTCGAGTCCATTTCAACCGGCGAGCAGGGCAAGCGTGACACCGCCTCCGGCGAGGGTAAAGAGGGACTGGTCAAGCTCGCCGCCACCGGCGCGCAGACTGTCGAGACGGCCGCCACGGAGGCTTTCCGCAACGAACTGAGCAGCACCCGCCCGGCGCTCGAAAAAGAGGCCCCGGCCACTCCGGCCTCACGCGCTCTCAACCTGGTCAACCAGGCCGAGGTGCTGGAAAAACTTTCCTCCGCCGCCCGTCTGACCAATATCGGCGGCACGAGCGAGATCCGTATCAAGCTGGAGCCAGAAAGCCTGGGCAGCATGCGGGTGCACCTGAGTGTGGACGACAACCATGCCGTGAGCGCCCGGATTACGGTGGAAAGCCATGAGGCCCGCTCTGTCATCGAGAACAGCCTTCAGCGTCTGAAAGACTCGCTGGCCGAGCAGGGCCTGCGGGTGGAGAAATTCAACGTGGACGTGCGCCAGGACCAGGGCCAGCATCAGGGCCAGCAGCAGACCGCCGGCGGGCGGGACGGGTCGTGGCGCAGCCAGCACGGCTCCTCGCTCTGGAATCAGAGCGGAGAGGATGGCCTCTCGACCGATACAACCGAAGATGCAGATAGCCAGTCGCCGAAAAACCTCGGCTACAATACGGTGGAATGGGTGGCCTGAACGCCACCCCCGGAAGGAGAACTTGCCATGATGCAGGTCAGTGACACTCAGAACACGCTGCCCGAGTGGGCCAAAACCAAGAGTGGGGTCGAGGATATCGAGAACCAGGGCACCACGACCAAGGACGATTTCCTCAAGCTGCTTGTTGTCCAGCTCCAGAACCAGGACCCGATGAACCCGGCCGACAACCAGGAATTTTCGGCCCAACTGGCCCAGTTCTCCAGCCTGGAGCAGCTCACCGAGATGAACGACACGCTGACCAAGAACCTGGAAAGCACCACCGCGCTCGGCAAGTTCATCAACAACAGTGTCGCCGCCGGTTTCATCGGAAGGGAAATCAACGCCGTGGGCGACCAGGTGTTGTTCGACGGCGAGAATGAAACCCCGATCCAGTTCCATCTCGATAGCACCAGCACCGAAACCACAGTGCACATAACCGACAGCTCCGGCGCCGATGTGCGCACCATCGAATTGGGCGGCCAGCCCTCGGGCGGCTCCGAGATCACCTGGGACGGCAAGAGCGACGCGGGTGACACCTGCAACTCGGGTATCTACTATGTAAAGATCGAGGCCACGGATTCCGAGGGCCAGAGTATCGAGGCCACGACTTTCATGTCCGGGCGGGTGACCGGCGTGCGTTATGTGGAAAATCAGCCCTACCTGATGCTGGGTGAGAAGATGGTCTCGCTTGAAAACGTGTTCGACGTGCTGGACACGGACGCGGCGGAATAAAACTGACTGCGGATTTGAAAGCAAACTTGTAACGTTCAATATAAATCAACCCCGGGCCGCCGCCTGAGACGCGGCAGCGCCCAAGTGACACGGAGGTCGAAAGATGAGTTTGCAGAGTACGTTATACACGGGCGTTTCCGGTCTCCAGGCCAACAGCGTCAGGCTGAGCGTGATCGGCAACAACATCGCCAATGTCAACACCGTGGGCTTCAAGTCCTCGCGGGCGAATTTCAACGAGTTCCTCGTACAGACCATCTCCGAGGCCAAGCGTCCCATCGAGGGTTCGGTGGGCGGCATCAACCCGGTGGCCTACGGCCTGGGCGTGGGCGTCTCCAGCATCGACAACCTGTTCGGCCAGGGCACGCTCGAAGCCACCGGCGTGACCACCGACCTGGCGATCCAGGGCGACGGGTTCTTCGTGGTGCGTGACGGCCAGCGCAGACTATACACACGTGCCGGCGCGTTCCAGTTCGACGGTAACGGCGCGCTGGTGCAGAACAGCACCGGCTACGTGGTCCAGGGCCGCCTGGCCAACACCGGCGGCGTGATCCCATCCGGCGCCCCGGTCGAGGACATCGTCGTGCCACTGGGTCTGACCACGCCGGCAAAATATTCCTCGACAGTCGGGTTCAAGGATAACCTGGACGCCGACTCCGGCGTGCTGGCCAAGACCCTGACCACCGCCGTACCATTCACCATCCGCGCCACCGGTCAGGTGGCCAGCGGCGTGACCGACATCAATGACCTGTCACAGACTATCAGCCGGTTGGACGAGGGTGACCGGATCAAGATCAACGGCACCAACCCGGACGGCACCATCGTTTCGGCGGTGTTCCGCTACGGCACCGGCACCGAGCTTCTGTCGGACGGCTCCACCGTGTCGCGCGACGGGACCACGCTGGCCAGCCTGGTCAACGTTGTGAACAACGCCTTCTCCGGTGTGACCGCCTCGATCGACCCCAACGGCAATATAATCCTGGTGGATGATTCCGCCGGCGCCAGCCAGACCTCAGTCTCGCTGGCCTTCGAGGAGGACGCCAATCCCGCCTCGGTGCTGGGCAACACGATTCAGGATTCGTTCCTGCCCGAGTCCACAGCCACTATCTCCGGCACTGTGCTGAACATCACACCCTACGACAGCGCCACCCAGACGGGTGGTTTCCGCTTCACCGCGGATGTCCAGGGGACCCAGTTCCCGCGTCAGATGTCCATTGCGGTGGGCGGAGTGGACAGCGGCCGTGACAACGTTATCACCATCGCCGCCGACCCGAACGGCGACGGTATCTATGAGAACCTGAGTGAAGTGGTGGACGCGATCAACCGCGGTATCAACAACGATCTGGAACTGGCCGGAACCGTGGCCGCTGTGGCCACCACGGACGGCGGTATCCGTTTCACCACCACCAGCCCCAGTGATTTTGTAACCGTCAAAGCCTTGCCCAACGGCGATCAGACCACGGTGACAGACCTCGGGTTCACCAGTGGTCAGTCAGGCGCAGGCGTCGGCCAGGGCGGACTCAACCTGACTACCCTGAAATCGACCAACCAGTTCCGTATCCAGGTCAACGATGATCCGGCCCGCACCGTTGCGCTCGCTCCGGCGGTCTATTCGGATGTTGAGTCCCTGGTGGCCGGCCTGAACGCGGCGATCAACTCCAACGCCGACCTGAGCGGCGAGGTGACCGCCACTGTCGATTTCAGCCAGGGCGCGGCTGCGGTCAAGTTCCTCACCAACCGCCCCGCGGCCCAGTTGTCCATCCTGCGCGGCACCCAGGCCGTGCCGGTAGGCGGCACCGACATTTTCGACGCCCTGGGATTCAACGATCAGAACGAGCTGGCCCTGGACGGAATTCCCGGAAACGAGAACGACTACAACAACATCTCGAACAACGGTAACGCCACCAGCTCCATCGCCCTGTCCGCTTTCTCGCTGACCCAGGAAGGCCGCGATGCCGGCAGCCATATCGCCTCGATCACGGTCTTCGATTCGTTCGGTGAGAACCACAACATGGTGGTCACATTCAACAAGAGCACCCAGGAACTGGCGGCGGTCGAGAACAAGTTGATTTCCACCGCCTATCCGCTGATGATTTCCAGCCAGGACCCGAATGCAGGCCCGAACGATCTGCAGGCCGTGGACCCCTCGACTGTCACGAGCGCGATCACCGATCTGTGGAGCGTCAACAGCACCGATCCTGAAAACCCGGTCAAGGGCGACTCTAAGCCGCGGGCCGGCGACATGATCCGTATCACCGGCACCAACGCCCAGGGTCTGCCGGTCAACCGCACGGTGACTATCGAGGGTGGGGTCAATCCGACCTCGGTGCAGGGCCTGCTGGATGAGATCAACATTCTTTACGAATCCAAGCTGTCGGGTGGCGACGGGAGCGGGGCCACGGCCTCGATCAACTCCCGCGGCCAGATCGTACTGACCGATGACACGGCCGGCTCGTCCCTCACCGCGATCAATATCACTTTCGAGGACAACCCGGACAATCCGCGCGAGACCACGCCCAGCTACCCGTTCCGCCTGGCGGAGAGTTTCCGCACCCTGCAGCAGGGCTCCAACGCCATCGTGACCGATGTTCCGGGGCAGTGGAACTGGGAAGTCAAACTGACCGGGAACGAGACCTCGTTCACCGGCAACCAGGGCACTGTGACATTCAACCCGGACGGCAGCCTGCAGGGCTTCTCGGTGCGTGACCGCAGCGCCACGTTCGGTTTCGACCCCAACAACGGCGCCGACCGGGTCGAGGTTTCCCTGGACATGGGCACGATCGGCGGGTTCGACGGCCTGACGCAGTTCCGCGGATCCTCGACCGCGATCATAGCCAGCCAGGACGGTTTCGCTTCCGGCAAGCTCAGTTCGCTCGAAATCGACGAGGGCGGCCAGATCACCGGCGTCTTCTCCAACGGTGTCACCAAAACCCTCGGTAAGATCGTCCTCGGCAGCTTCAACAACCCAGGCGGTCTGATCAAGGAGGGCAACAACAACTACCAGGAATCGGCCAACTCGGGCACCGCGCTGATCGGTGAGGCCCAGACCAACATCCAGGGCACCATCTCCAGCGGGTTCCTGGAAAGCTCCAATGTGGACACCTCGGCCGAGTTCGCCAACATGATCACCACGCAGCGCGCTTTCCAGGCCAACGCCCGGGTGATCACCTCCACCGACACGCTGCTGCAGGAGGTGGTGAACCTTACCCGCTAAGCCGCCTGAGCGGTTGAGCGCCTGATGAATGGGGGGACGCGATCCGATCGCGCCCCCCCTTTGTTTTCCCCGCACTTGGAAAAAGACTCCACCCCGGGGTGCAGATATTCCTGCCTGCCGCATATGGCTTGCTTTTGCCGGTGCCTCTGCTTATATTTTCTAATTGGGTAAACAATTGTTATTCAGGATGTTATGGTGAAACAACCCGCTTTCCAAAGGAGAATAGCAACCTCTTGGGAAAATCACGCGCCGGATGATGTCGATGGTATGTTTCTTGCTTTATCGAAGCAGGGCGGAACGACTTTCCTGAAGTCTGAGACAGGCCTGGAGGGGACGTTTGGCCTGGTGGAAACCGAGATAAGGTTCCACTTTTCCGGGCAATCTGCCGATTTTACTTAGAAGGCGCCGCAACGGGGGCGACAAATGATCGAAGTGACAAGGCTCAACGGCGGCAAGATCGTGATCAACGCCGATCTGATCGAATATGTCGAAACTACGCCCGACACCATCATCGCCCTGACCTCCGGCAAGAAGTACATTGTCCAGGATGATCTCGCCACGGTGGTGGAGAAGGTCAAGGAATATCACCGTCAGGTTTCGCCGCTGTTCGGACACCGTCCCCCCCGTCTTCTGGAAGACGGCACCCTGGAAGAGTCCTGAGCGGCGTATCGCAAGCCCCTGAATCCGAACGCACGGAGTTAAAGGCAGAATCATGGACATTACGACAGTCATCGGATTGATCGCGACAATGGCGGTTATGCTTATGACCGTTATCTCGGGCGGAAGCCTCGCATCGTTCATCGACATTCCGTCCATTTACTGCACCGTGGGCGGGACATTGGCCGTGACCGTGACAAGCTACCCGATCAACGAGCTGATGCTTTTTGTGGGAGTCATACGGAAGACAATTTTCACCAAGACACCTCCCGTGACCGAGACAATCGCCACCCTGGTCTCATTTGCCGAGCGGGCCCGGCGCGAGGGTATCCTGGCCCTGGAGCGGCACATGGAGGAAATCGAGGACGAGTTCCTGGCCAAGGGCATCCAGTTGGCCGTGGACGGCACCGAGCCGGAGCTGATGCGCAGTATCCTGACCACCGAGCTGGATTACATGGCCAAGCGCCACAGCCTGGGCCAGGCGATATGCGGCACCCTGGCCACCTACGCCCCTGCGTTCGGGATGATCGGCACCCTGATCGGTCTGGTGCTGATGCTCCAGACCATGAGCGACCCGGCCACCATCGGCCCGTCCATGGCCGTGGCCCTTATCACGACTTTCTACGGCGCGGTGATGTCCAACTGCTGGTTCCTGCCGCTCAAGGACAAGCTGAAGCGCCGTTCCGAGGAAGAGACCCTGATCAAGGAAATGATGATCGAGGGTATCCTTTCGATCCAGTCGGGCGACAACCCGCGTATCGTGGAACAGAAACTGACCTCGTTCATTTCGCCCAAGATGCGCCGGGCGATAGTGGAGAAATAGGCCCGGCCTTGGAGTCTGAACATGGCAAAAAGCTGTGATTGTCCGGAAGGGGCGCCGCCCTGGATGACGACCTACAGTGACCTGATGTCGCTGCTGCTGTGCTTCTTCGTGCTTATCGTCTCGATGAGTTCGATCAAGGAGAACGATTTTTACGCCGGCGCGGGCAGCCTGCGCGGGGCGTTCGGCGTGATGAGCGCCGACCCGTCGATAGTCAAGCTGCAGAACGTGGTGATGCCCACGTTGAAGAACGTGCAGCGCTCGATCATCGACAAGGCCGTCTCGAACATGCAGGATTTCATCAAGTCGGAACACCTGGGCGATGATGTCAAGGTTGTGATCTCGGACAAAGGCGTGGCCCTGTCGGTGGCCGCCCCGCTGCTGTTCGATCTGGGCAGCGCCGAGCTGAAGCCCGAATCGTTCAAGGTGCTGGAACAGGTGTTCGCAATCTGCCAGGGCTGGCCCAACATCATCCGGGTGGAGGGGCACACCGACAATGTTCCGGTGGCTGACGGCAGCGTGAACCTGGACTCGAACTGGGACCTGGCTTTCAACCGCGCCCTGAGCGTGGTCAATTTCGGCATACAGTACGCCAAGATCCACCCCAGCCGCCTGGTCCCGGTCTCCTACGGCGAGTTCCATCCCGTGGCCGACAACGCGACCGAGGAAGGGCGTGCGAAAAACCGGCGCATCGAGATCATGATGGAGTACAAGAAAGACGATCCCGATCCATTCAAATGACTGTCCGCCGGCCGGTAGCCGGCGTATTAAAACGGGAGTGAGCAGAAATGGCGGATGAACCTCAGGAAGCCCAGGAACCCGAGGGTGGTGCAGGGGCAGCCTCATCTAAAGGCAAACTGTCGTTCAAGACCCTGGTCCTGATCGGTCTGCCGCTGGTGATGGTGCAGGCGGTGTTCGCCTACTACATCGTCACCAGTTTCATCAAGCCCCATCTGCCCGCGGCCAAGCCGAAGGTGGAAGAGAAGAAGAAAGAGCAGCAGCCGGGCGCCCCCAAGATCGAGGGTGAGATCGATCTGACCAAGTACACCCCTCTGCCGGTGGACGATGTCATAGTCAACCCGGCCGAGAGTCAGGGCCAGCGCTACCTCAGCGTCTCGGTGGTGCTCTATATCCCCACAGAGCTGGAGGAGCCGATCAAGAAGCTCGAGCCGGAGATCCGCGCGGTGATAATCGAGCAGATCAGCCGCAAGCGGATTGACGAGCTGGTCGATTACCGCGATCAGACAGTGCTTCGCGACGAGATCAGGGAAAAGGTCAACGCGGTGCTCAAGAACAATTTCGGCGCCTCGCTCAAGAACGTGGAGGTGCCCAGAGTGGTGTTCTCCAAGTACATCATCCAGTAACCCGACAGGCCTGATGCCATGAGCAAGATTCTGTCGCAGGAAGAGATCGATGCCCTGTTGTCCGGCGAGTCAGTCAGCGCCGGGCCGCAGATAGGCCCGCAGGAGTCCGGTGGCGCGGAGGAGCAGAAGGACAAGCTGGTCAGTCTTTACGATTTCAAGCACCCGAACCGGGTCTCGAAAGACCAGCTCCGGACCATCCAAACCATCCATGAGGCCTTTGCCCGCGGTTTCGCCACGCACCTTTCCACGCGGCTGCGCAGCCTGGTGGACATCGACCTGACCTCGGTGGACCAGCTCACCTACTCCGAGTTCATCATGTCGATGGCCGACCCCAGCGCGGTGTACATCTTCAACATCCGCGAGCTGGAGGGCGACGCCATCCTTGAGATCAGCCCGCAGCTCGTGCTCTACATTATCGACCGCTCGTTCGGCGGTGAGGGCGGAGTGACACAGGAGGCGCGCGAGATCACGATCATCGAGCAGAACGTGATGAAAAAGATCGTGGACAACGCTCTGGACCAGTTGGTCCGCGCCTGGCAGAACATCACCCCCCTGACCCTCGAGCTGAAAGACTTCGAAACCAACCCCCAGCTCATCCAGATCAGCCCGCCGGGCGAAACGGCGATCATGATCTCGTTCGAGGTTAAGATCCAGGATTTTTCCAGCCTGCTCAACCTGTGCTTCCCGTACTTCGTGCTCGAGGACGTGATGCCCAAGCTGAGCGCCCAGCACCAGATCGCGCACACCCAGAAGAAGTCGACGCGGCACGATGAGGGCATCGTGCAGCACAAGCTGCGCTCGGCCGAGATACCGCTCAAGGTGACCCTGGGCAGCACCAAGCTCTCGCTGCGCGACATCCTGGGTCTGGAGACCGGCGACATCGTGCGCCTGGACAACCGTCTGGACGAAATGCTGGATGTGATCATCCAGGATACACCTAAATTCAAGGCCAAGCCGGGGTTATTCCGCAACCACAAGGCTGTGCAGA
>CAYLSM010000037.1:0-28656 GCA_964386505.1 uncultured Gemmatimonadales bacterium | reverse complement strand
GCAAAGACTGCGCGCCATCGATCCCAAAGTAAAAATTATCTTTTCGAGCGGGTACGCTTCACAGAGCACGCGCGAGATGCTGGATATGGGTGTGAATGGATTTGTCGGCAAGCCTTACCAGGCCAAGGCCCTGGCACAGGCGGTCAGGAAAGTGCTCGATGGTGAACATGTCTGACGGAGAGTGGATCATGGATGTCAAGGAGGGAAAGACGCGCCTGCTGATTGTGGATGACGATCCGTTCATCCGAACCTTCGTCCGCAGCGTCTTTGAGGACAGGCAATTCGAGATCGACGAGGCCCCGGACGGCTCACGGGCGATCGAGATGGTCAAGGCGGATGAGACGGGTTACGAGCTGGCGTTTATGGATATCAACATGCCCGGCATGAGCGGGCTTCAGGCCCTGCCGATCCTGCTCAAGCACAGCCAGGACCTGGCGGTCATAATCATGTCCGGGTTCGCCGAGGTGGATACCGCGGTGGAGGCGATGAAAGCCGGAGCCTATGACCTGCTCCAGAAACCGATCAACGTGGACGAGCTGGAGACCCGTGTCCAGAAAGCCCTGGAACAGCGCGCTCTGCGTATCGAGCACCGCCGCTACATTTTCGACATCGAGCGGCGGGTGGCCGAGCGCACCAGCGAACTGGAGGCCACCCGCAAGGCCACGATCATCGCCCTGGCCCGCCTGGCCGAAACCCGTGACAAGGAAACCGGCGATCATATCCACCGTATGGCCTATTACACCGTGGCCGTGGCCCGCTCCCTGCACGACAGGAAACTGCACCGGAACATCCTGGACGAGCAGTATTTCAGCCTTCTGTTCGAGTCGGCCCCGCTGCACGACATCGGGAAAGTGGGAATTCCGGACTCGATCCTCAGCAAGCCGGGCAAACTGACCGCAGAAGAGTTCGAGGTGATGAAGCGGCACACGGTGATCGGCGCCGAGGCGATCCGCAACATTTTCGTTGAGACCGGGGTTCAGAGTTTCCTGAACCTGGGAGCCGAGATCGCGCTGAGTCACCACGAGCGTTATGACGGCACGGGCTACCCGCAGGGTCTCAAGGGGGAGGATATTCCCCTTTCGGCCCGTATCCTGGGGTTAACCGATTTCTATGATGCGGTTTCCTCGCCGCGGGTGTACCGTCCCTATCCGATGCCGCATGAGGAGGTCAAGCAGTTGATTCAGTCGCAGGTCGGGTTGCATTTCGACCCGGACGTGGTCGAGGCCTTTTTCGCCATCGAGCCGGAAATACTGCAGATCCGTCAGAATTTCAGCCATTGAGGCCCGTGTTCTCAATGCCTGCGGCGGCTCTCAACCGTTTTGGCCCCGGCCGAGCGTGTTCAGGCCCGGAAAACCTCCTCGTACATCCGGTAATGGGCCTCGTGCATGCCCAGGTTTTCATAGGTGGCGCGGGCCGCGGCGTTGTCCTTCTCCACGTACAGGCGCAGGCCGCAGACCAGCCGGTCGGCGGCGGCCAGATCGCGCACGCGGCCGTACATGGCCCGGTAGATGCCCTTGCGGCGGTGCTCCGGACTCACGTACACGCTCTGCACCCACCAGAACAGGCCGTTGCGCCAGTCGCTCCACTCGTAGGTGATAAGCAGGCAGGCCGCGGGAGCGCCCCTCAACTCGGCCAGCAGGTAGAAACCATACTCCGGCCGCGCAAGCAGGCCTTTCACCCCGGCCAGAATGACCGCCCAGTCCAGAGCGCGCCCCTCGGTCTCCTCGGCCATGGCCGCGTTAAAGCGCGCGATCACCTCGGCATCCGCAGCCACGGCTTGTCGGATACTCAGCGCCGCGGCCCCGCTCACTTGCGCACCAGCTTGCGGTAACGGCTGCGCCGGTTCTCGAACAGGCCCGTGCCCAGCTCCTTGCGGCGCCATTCCTCATAGTCCCGGAAATTGCCATCGAACCAGCGGACCTGGCCATCTCCCTCGAATACCAGCAGGTGGGTGCAGATCCGGTCCAGGAAGAAACGGTCGTGGCTGATCACCAGGCCGCAGCCGCTGAAATCGAGGATCGCCTCCTCAAGCATGCGCAGGGTGTTGACATCCAGGTCGTTGGTCGGCTCATCCAGCAGCAGAACGTTGCCGCCGACTTTCAGCACCTTGGCCAACTGGCAACGGTTGGTCTCGCCGCCCGAGAGCTGGCCCACGGTTTTCTGCTGGTCCGGTCCGCGGAAGCCGAACAGGGACAGGTAGCGCCTGAGCGGCATGGAACGCTTGCCCAGGGTGATCTCGCTCGCGCCCTCGCCCACCTCATCCAGCAGGGTGCGCGCCTGGTCCAGGCCGCTGCGCTCCTGCTCGGAGTAGGCGATCTTGACGCTCTTACCCACCACAACCTCGCCGCTGTCCGGTTTCTCGGCCCCGGTGATCAAGCGGAACAGGGTGGTCTTGCCCGCGCCGTTGGGGCCGACCAGCCCCACGATCGCACCCTTGGGCACCGAGAAACTGAGGTCGCGGATCACCGGTTCGCCGCCGGCGTAGGCCTTGGTTACCCCGCGCAGCTCGATCACCTGGTCGCCCAGCTCGGGGCCGGTGGCGATCTGGATCAGCTCGCTATCCTCCGAGGACTCGCGGGCGATCAGCTTCTCGAACTCGCGCAGACGGTTCTGGCTCAGGTCGTGACGGTCCTTGTTGTTCATCCGGATCCAGGCCAGCTCGCGCTCCAGCATGCGGAAACGGGGGGATTCCTTTTTCTCCTGGCCCAGAAGTTTCTGCAGTTTCTGTTCGATCCAGGTGCTGTAGTTGCCTTCCCAGGGCACCCCGTGGCCCCCGTCCAGCTCCAGGATCCAGCGGGTGATGTTGTCCAGGAAATAGCGGTCGTGGGTGACCACGATCACGGTGCCGGGGTAGTCGACGAGCTGGGATTCGAGCCAGTCCACGGTTTCTGGGTCCAGGTGGTTGGTGGGCTCATCCAGCAGCAGAAGGTCGGGCTGCTCGAGCAGTATCTTGCAGAGGGCCACGCGCCGTCGCTCGCCGCCGGACAGGCTGTTAACTATCCGGTCATCCTCCGGCAGCATCAGGGCCTCGGCGGCCTGCTTGAGCTTGGTGTCCAGGTTCCAGGCATCCACTGCGTCCAGCTTTTCCTGCAGCTCGCCCATGCGGTCCAGGGCTTTCTGCATCTGGTCGTCATCCAGCGGCTCGCCCATCTTGGCGGTTACTTCCTCGTACTCGCGCATCAGGGCCATAGTGCCGGCGAAAGCCTGCTCCAGGTTCTCGCGCACGGTTTTGTCGCCGTCCAGCTCAGGGTCCTGGGCCACCATCCCGGCCCGGAAGCCCTTTGTGATCTCGGCCCGGCCCTGGAACTCCTCGTCCTGGCCGGACATGATCCGCAGCACGGTGGACTTGCCCGAGCCGTTCTCGCCCACGATCCCGATCTTTGCCCCTGGGAAGAAGCAGAGGTTGATGTCCTTGAGCACCTGTTTCTGGCCGTAGAACTTATTCAGCCGTAGCATTGTAAAAATGTATTGCTCCATATGACTCTCTCTTGTCCGGAAAAAGGGTAATGACCCGCCGCGGCGGGCCTCGGCCGGGAGGAATTCACCAGCAGGCTTCCGTGCGGAAAGATAACGCTTTAGGCCCCTCTCTGGCAAGGGCGCGGCGGCATCGGTCTGGACAAGCAAGCCTGCTGTTGCAATATTTGACTGGTCCCGGCGACCCTACCCCGCGCGCCGGTGTAAACAATGTCCCCGTGAGGGTCCCACAGATGCGCTCATTCCGTCTTCCATTTTTTGCAGTCTGTCTGCTGTTAACAGTCTTTTTCGCCTGCCAGGGGAAGAGCGGCCCCAAGGCTCCCGTCGCGGCGATGTTCCGTGGCGATGCCGCCCGCACGGGTTTCTGCGATCAGAAGGGCCCGGTCAAACTCAACGGTGTTAAATGGATCGCGCGCGGCGGCGGGCGTTTTTTCTCCTCGCCCGTGTTGAGTGGCGGGGTCCTGTACGCCGGTTGCGATGACAGTTGCCTTTATGCGGTGGAGGCCGCGAGCGGGCGCGGGGTCTGGAAAGTGAGCACCCTGGCTCCGGTGCGTTCGACCCCGGCGGTGGCGGAGGGCGTGGTCTGTTTCACCGGGGGGGACGGATCGTTCTACGCGCTGCGGGCCTCGGATGGTGAGACGTTCTGGGAGTTCGCCACCCGCGGCGAGCAACGCTACGCCAGCGGCGGGCTGTTCAGCCTGACCGGGAGGGACACGGTGCTGTCCGACCCCTGGGATTTTTTCGACTCCTCGCCCGCGATCTGGCAGGGTAAAGTCTATTTCGGCAGTGGGGACGGCAGCCTGTACTGCCTGGAGCTGGCCACGGGACGCGAGGTCTGGCGATTCCCCACCTGCGACGTGGTGCACAGCTCGCCCGCGGTGGCGGAGGGGCGGGTGTTTGTCGGCGGCTACGACACGAATTTCTACGCCCTGGACGCCGAAACCGGCCGGGAACTCTGGCGTTTTGCCACCGGCGCCGACCCCAAGGGCAACCTGATGCGAGGCAACCAGGGTTCGCCCGCGGCGGGCGGCGGCGCAGTCTATTTCGGCAGCCGGGACGGGCACCTCTACGCGCTGGAGGCGGCCACCGGAAAGCAACTCTGGGCCTATTCCACCGAGCCCTCCTGGGTGGTGGATTCGCCCGCCCTGACCGACAGCCTGGTGCTGTTCGGCACCTCGGACAGCGGACGGTTTATCGCCCTGGACCGGGCGAGCGGCGCGCTGAAATTCGAGTTCGACGCCAGGATGTTCGTCTTCTCCTCGCCCGTGGCCACGCGCAACGCTGTCTATGTCGGCTCGTTCAACGGCCGTCTGTACGCCCTGGGCCTGCCCGGGGGCGAGAAGCTCTGGGAGTACAGCACGCTCGGTGCTCGCAGCGATCCCAAGGGCGTGCTCCTGCCGGATGGCGCCATGAACAAGGCGGCGTTCCAGCGCACCGGCCTGCCGATCTACGACGAGATGTGCCTGCAACTGGAGAACATGCTCTGCGCCGGGGCGGTGCTCGCCTCGCCCATTGTGGCGGATGGGACAGTCTATTTCGCGGCTACGGACAGTTGCCTGTACGCGGTGCAGTGAAGCGCCGGGTGGAGCTATGGGAACCAGGGGTAAGGAAAAACAAAGGGGGGCGTTTCAGCCCCCCGTGGATTATGGTTGCCAGGATGCTGTCACTTGTTCCCGTATATATCCAGCCAACTCCAGGGAAGCCGGTAATCTTGATAATTAATTTCGGGATACTCTGCACTGAACCAGGACGGCAGGCCCAATTTCTGCAATAAGAGATAGTTCCCGTCGCAGGCGGATATTTCAAGAGTCCCAACCATAGTATACCTTTGGAATAGCATCCTGTTGGCCGGAAGAGTGGAATCGGAAGGAGCGGCGGGCCCGGCGAATACGATACGGAACTCCCCGGCTGGAGTTGGGTAACGTTCGACCAGGCTGGACATGGCAGCCGCCGCCAGTGAGTCCAGGCTGGTGAACACCACACTGTCGGCTCCGGCCGGGTTCAGGTCGACGATATAACATGCCGGTTCCCAAGGTTTTCTACGACCGTACAGGGGCGGTACAAGATTGAAGCGCTGCCAGGGGCCATGCAGGACAAGAGGAAACTCTATCGGCAAGCCGGTCAGAGGGTATGGACCATCCATCGAAGTACCATACCGGTAAAAATAAAACTTCGCCTGGCCGCTGCTTTCACTTACCATACCGGATGAATCCGTGACAGAGGCTTTCCAACTTCGCCACGAACTGGAGAGCTTTGTCGAGGTAATGGACGTGTCAGGAAAAAGAGCTAAATTATTTATAAATCCAGACATACCGCCGACAGTATCCGGCTCTATATAAAGCTTCGCCTGCTGCAGCGGGCGGTCGGCGATAAAGCGGAAATCCGTCCTCCCCATGCTGTCCGGCATCACTATCCAGCCTGTAGTCACCGCGGGACTGTCCAGAATGCCGGACCCTATCGCGACAACGAACTGCGGTTTCGCCGGACGTTTCTCCCGCATGGACAGGGTCATATCGATATAGAGCATCGCATCGTGGAACTCGATACGCCCGTTGCGGTCCAGGTCCGCCGCCGCGGTCGCACTGTCCCTGCCCGCCAGGCAGCGCACCAGGCCGTACAGGTCGCGCACGTCCAGGCTGCTGTCGGCGTTGACATCCCCGGGCTTGGCGGCAATTCCGGCCGCGCGCAGGACCGGCGTAAAAAACAGCAGGCAAAGGCCGGCGGACGTTATTAGCTTTTTCCATGCAGTCATTTTACAAGTACCATTTTCCGTGTGAATGTACGGCTGGGACTTGTTGATAAAAGTTAAATAACCGGATAAACGCTCTAAACCGCTCGATTATAGTATACCTGATCATCACTGTCAAGTGACATCATAATCATTACTGACGAATGCAGTAACACGAACTCAAATTCAGGCGATTGTTTTCAGACACTTTGTCTTGACCCGACAGAACCGTCAGGCTTAAATTTGCAGCGGATAACATCCTTCTACCGGGCAATGCTTCCTTACGCAATCCATCGATTCCATGCTTGAAATACTAAGGAGGGGGAATGAAACTCCTGCAAATCAGTCCCCTTGTCGCTGTCCTGTTCGCCGCTGCCGCAGCGACAGTATCCGCGGCGGACAGTCTGGTGAAAATACCGGCCACGCAGCGCACTTATCCCGACCCTGCCACCCTGGTTGATATAACCGTGCGGGTGAGCCCGTTCAGCCTGGGGAAGGCCGAGGTGACTCAGGCGCAGTTCCAGGCGGTGATGGGCTACAATCCCGCCCTTCACCGGGGCGACAACCTTCCGGTGGACAACGTGAGCTGGTGGGAGGCCCTGCGTTACTGCAACCTTCTGAGCCGGAAAGAGGGCCTCACCCCCTGCTACGACCTTTCCAGCGGGGCCTGCGATTTTGCGGCGGCCGGCTACCGTCTGCCCACGGACGCCGAATGGAGCGCCGCCGACAGTCAGGCCGCGCCCGCCGACTCGGCGGCGCTTCTGCGTGCGGCCAACCTGGGCGGCTCGGACAACGAGAGTATCCCCCACCTTCTGGCCGATCTGAAATCCCACTCCACCCGTCCGTCCGGCAGCTACCCGGCCAATTTCTATGGGCTGTACGACATGCGTGGCAACCTCTGGGAGTGGGTGAACGACAACCACGACCCGTTGGCCGAGGAGGCCCTCCCGCCGGACAACCCCGCCGGCCGTGTCTGGAGCCCGGAGCGTACGCTGCGCGGCGGGAGTTATATCTCGCTGGTGAGCAGCTGGGGACGCGGCTACCGCACCTGCCTGGACCCGGAGCGCAAGAGCCGTTTCGTGGGTTTCCGGGTCTGCCGCAGCGACCGGGCGGCCGAGGCTTCGGTGTCCCGTACACAGGATGACGTATTCTTCGCTCCCTACGACCGTGTTCCCGAGGGTTTCCGGGACACGGGCGGGCTATCGGACCTTCTACGCGATGAAACGGGCCGTCCGATCACTGATACGGCCACTTGGGAAAAGCACCGCGCCGTCCTGCGCGCCAAGTGGGAGCGTATCCTGGGCGTGATGCCGGACTCGTTCCCCGGCCCCAACGTGAAGCTGGTGAAAGAGTATGACGAGGACCTCTACCACGGCAGCCTGATGTACCTTCAGGTGGAGCGGGACTACTGGGAGAAGATACTGGTGCTGCGGCCGCGCCGTCCGGTACGCACGCCCACCCCGGTGGTGATCGTGCCCTATTACGACGTGGACACCCCGGCGGGCAGGAACCTGGGCGGACGGTCCTACATGCCGCCCAGCGTGCGCTCGTTCGCCCTGCAGGCCGTTGAGGAGGGGTTCATCGCCGTGGCGGTGCGCTGGTTCGGCGAGAGCTACTCGGCGGGCTACGCCGAGGCCGTGGCCGAGCTGAAACTTCGCCACCCGGGCCTGAGCGGCCTGGGCAAGTGGGTCTGGGACTCGCAGCGCCTTCTGGACTATGTCTGCACCCTGCCGGATGCCGACAGCCGGCATATCGGAATAATCGGGCACTCCCTGGGCGGTAAGATGTCGCTGTACGCGGCGGCGTTCGACAGCCGGATCACCGCTGCGGTGGGCTCGGACCTGGGGATAGGGCTTGAGTACTCGAACTATGAGGACTACTGGTATTTCGACGAGACGATCAAGAGCCGCGACAAGGCCACGGACCATCACGAGCTGTTAGGGCTGATCGCCCCGCGGCCGTTCCTTCTGATCGCCGGAGAGTATGACAAAGACTCGAGCTGGCATTTCATCAACGCGGCGCGGCGGGTCTACGGCCTGTACGGCGACCCGCGCCGGGCGGCCGAGTTCAACCACGCCACCGGGCACACGCCCACGCCGGAGGCGGTGCGCCTGAGCCTGGACTGGCTGGAGCGGTTCCTGTTGCCTGAGAAATAAGGCACGCCTTGGCTGTGTGGAGGCGTTATTGGATTTAGTTCTCACTGCCCCAGCTCTGTCCGACTCAGGAAATTGCAGTGAAATTGAAAGCTTTTTCTGCTTTGGTTTCGGCCAAAGCAGCAAAGCCAGCGGGGGCCGCAAACTCGTCCGTACCACGACACCTCTTCTGACTGTGGTGTGCCCGAGGATTTTATTCGCTCCCCCGATGCAGCGGCGGCGCTGGCGCGAATCGCCGCCGGACCTTGCGGCAATTACAGCCCAGGCCGTTTCACTCTCGATTACACGCTGCCCTGGCGGGAGGCTCAGACATGTGCGGCCCCCAAAGACTGAACTGCGGCGGCCCGTCAGCCGCAAGCGGGTTTAGCCTCCTGGGATACCGGACGGTGCCGTAGGGACGAACCTTGTGTTCCTCAGTAAAGCTGAAGGCTTTGTCTTGCCTCCCCCTTTGAGACAGAGGGAGGCAAGGGGGATTTATCCGGCTGATGTCTTTCCGGGAAGGAGCACGCAGCATGGCGAGCGACAAGATCAGGCTCGGGATCAGCACCTGCCTTCTGGGCGAGAAGGTGCGCTATGACGGGGGCCACAAGCTGGACCCGTTTATCCGCGACACCCTGGGCCAGTGGGTTGAGTTCGTGCCGGTTTGCCCGGAGGTGGAGTGCGGGCTTCCCGTGCCCCGCGAGGCGATGCGCCTGGTGGGAGAGCCCGGCTCACCTCGGCTGATGACAATCAAGACCGGCATCGACCACACCGGGCGCATGCTGGCCTGGGCGGAGGAGCGCCTGGAAGGTCTGGCGAGCGAGAACCTCTGCGGGTTCATTTTCAAGAGCAAATCCCCCTCCAGCGGCCTGGAGCGGATAAAGGTCTATCCGGCGGACGGGCCTGGCATGCCGGTCAAGCGCGGGGTGGGAATATTCGCCCGGCTGTTCATGCAGCGTTTCCCCTGGTTGCCGGTGGAGGATGAGGGCCGTCTGCACGATCCTGTCATTCGCGAAAATTTCATCGAGCGCGTTTTCGTTATGCAGCGCTGGCGTCAGCTCGCCGCCGGGAACGCCTCGGCCGGGGATCTGGTGGAGTTCCACACCCGCCACAAGCTGCTCCTGATGGCGCACAGTATAGAAGGTTACCGCAGCCTGGGCCGTCTGGTGGCTGCGGCCGGGCAAACCCCGCGCGTGGAGCTGTTCCAGTCCTACCCGGAGGAACTCATGCGCGCGCTGCGTCTTGCCGCCACGCCGAAAAAGAATGTCAATGTCCTGATGCACATTCTGGGTTATTTCAAGAAAGTCCTCGCCCCGGATGAGAAACAGGAAGTTCTGGAGCTGATCGGGGCCTACGGAGCGGGCCATGTTCCGCTGCTCGTTCCCCTGACCTTGATAAAGCATTACGTGCGCAAGTACGGTCAGACCTATCTGGAAAAGCAGTACTACCTGAACCCACACCCGCTGGAGCTCAAGCTGCGCACGCACGTTTGAAAATTAAGGATCGAGACAGATAATTCTCGCATGGTGTTTCAAGCCCCTCAACCGTAAGGAAGACCATGATGAAACGACGCGACATGCTTCTGGGTGCGGCCGCCGGCACCCTGGCAGCGGCCTCGGCCGCGCAGACCGCCAACGCCGCAGTCAGCGGCCCCCGTCAGTACCTGGAACTGAGGCGCTACAGCCTGGCCACCGGCGAGAAGCGCCAGCGTTTCCTGGACTATTGCCGGGACAGCCTCATCCCGGCCTATAACCGCCTGGGAGTGAACCCGGTGGGAGCGTTCAGCCCGCTGTACGGCCAGAACACCCCCTCCTACAGCCTCTACCTTCTGCTGCCTTTCGCCTCCCTGGAGGCTTTCGCCGGGCAGAGCGCCGCCCTTCTGGCGGACAAGGAATACTGCTCCAAGGCTGCGGCTATCCTGGACCTTCCTCTCTCCGACCCGGCGTTCCTGCGCTACGAGAGCACGCTCATGCTGGCTTTCGAGGGCATGCCGCGCCTGGAGGTGCCAGCGGCCACGGCCGGCAAGGCCTCGCGCATACTCGAGATGCGCACCTACGAAAGCCACAGCCTCAAGACGGCCAAAAAGAAGATCGAAATGTTTAACCAGGGCGGTGAGATCGCCATTTTCCGGGCCGTGGGCCTGAACCCGGTGTTCTACGCCGAGACCCTGGCCGGTGCGCAGATGCCCTGCCTGATCTACATGCTCTCGCACGAGAACATGGCCGCCCGCGACAGCGGCTGGGCCGCTTTCGGCGCACACCCCGACTGGGTGCGCCTGCGCGCGGACGAGCAATACAAGGACACGGTCTCCAACATCACGGACATAATCCTGCGGCCGCTCGAGTTCTCGCAGATCTGAGCGCCGCGCAGCCAACCAGGGGAGGGACCTCGATGGCCAGCTACAGGGTGGGCATTGTCGGCTTCGGCTGGGTGGCCGGAGCACACCTCAACTCGTTCAAGGAACTGCCGCAGTACGAGCCAGTGGCGGTGCTGACCCGCCGACAGCTCGACCCGGCCTGGTTTCGTAAGAACCACGGGGTGGAACTGAAAGTCTACCACGACTTCGACAAGTTCCTGGCCGACCCGGATATCGACATAGTGGATATCTGCACCCCGCACCCGTTCCACGCCGAGCAGACCGTGAAAGCCGCGGCCGCGGGCAAGGACCTGATCATCGAAAAGCCCATCGCCCTGAGTTTCGAGGACGCCTGCCGGATGCTGGAGGCGGTGGAGAAAAACGCGGTGCGCACCTCGGTCTGTTTCGAGGCCCGCTTCATCTCCGTGGCCAAGGCGATGAAAGCGGTGATCGACCAGGGCCTGCTGGGCGAGGTCTATTACGCCGAATGCGACTATTTCCACGGCATCGGCCCCTGGTACGGCCAGTTCGGATGGAATGTCAAGCGCGAGATGGGCGGCAGCTCGCTTCTGACCGCGGGCTGCCACTCGCTGGACATGCTGCTCTGGCTGACCGGCGGGCGGGTGGAGGAGGTCTACTCCTGCTCCACGGCCAACCCGCACCCGGCCTACCGTCCCTACGAGTACGACACCACCTCGGTCACCCTGCTCAAGTTCGAGAACGGGCTGACCCTGGGCAAGGTGGCCTCTGTCACGGACTGCATGCAGCCCTACGTGTTCAACATGAACATGGTCGGCTCACACGGCTCGTTCCACAACAAGAAATTCTACAGCAAGAAAATCGAGGGCCTTGCCGGCTGGAGCGAGATGGACGTGCAACTGGTGGACAGCGGGGATGTGGCGCACCATCCCTACCGTGAGCAGTTCGCCTATTTCGCCGAGTGCCTGGAGGGGGGAGAGACGCCGCACAACGACCTTCACAGCGCTTTTGAGACGCACCGGGTGGTCTTTGCCGCCGACCGCTCGGCGGCCACAGGCAAGCCGGTGCGACTGAGCGAGTTCAAGCTGTGAGGAGGTGAAAGTAGATAAGCCGCTTCGAAATTGCTGTAGTGGCAATTCATGAATTGCCACTACAGAAGGTATCCCGGATCGAAATCCAGGCTCAGACAGGCGCGGCCCCCAAAGGCAATGCGGTGGCCTGGAGGCCACAGTGGGTTAAGTGAATCAGTGAAGCGGTCCGAGATTTCAACTTAAACTCAAACGCCCCGGCTGCGGCCAGCCGGGGCGTTGTTGTCTTCTGATATATCTTCTATTAGAGCGAGACCAGGGCGTGCAGGTAGAGCATGGCCTGGGCCGGGCGGGAGCTGTCCTCGTAGTCCAGCACCTGCAGGTTGGGGATGATGTGCACCCGGCTGTTGGGGATGTAGTCCAGGCCCAGGATGAGCAGACGGCCGTCCAGCTTGAGCGGAGCGGCCGCTGTGGAGCCCGCCGAACCGTCGAACCCGCTGCTGTAGAAATCGTAGCGCCAGAGCGCCTTGAGGTCCTTGCGCCCCAGGTTCAGGTTGCCGAAGACCGCGAAACTGGTTGCCGTGATGTCCTCCAGGCTGCAGCCGAAACGCTTGGAGCTGAGGTCGGCGGCTATCTGGTAACGGTCCTTCTCGGTCCAGCCGGCCAGAAGGTCCCATTCCAGGTTGTTGTACCTGGCCTCGCTGCCATCCGCACGCACCGAACTCCACGGCTCCAGCTCGAAATAGCCGGACAGGTGGAGTTTACCCCCCAGCAGATACCGTCCCGCCCGCACTTGCAGGTTCTTGAAGCGGTCGTCCTCGACTTTCTTGTAGCCGGTGCCGTTGAGGACCATCACGTCCAGGTAGGTGTTCTTGTCCGGCTTGAGCGAGAAAGATAGCCCCAGGTCGGCCGAGGAGCCCATCTTACCACGCGAGCCGCGGGTAAAATCGCTTTTCTGCAGGGCCAGGCGCGCCGCCTCGGCCTGCTGGGAAGCGTCCCCGGCGGCCAGCGCCGCCCGCCGGGCCTCCAGTCCTGCCAGGTAGCGGCTGCGGACATCGCCCCAGAAATCGCCGAACGACTCGAGGGGGGCCTTGCGGATTCCACGGTAGCCCCATTCCTTCTCCGGGGTGCGCCAGTTCTGTGTGGTGTGCAGGCCCATGGTGAGGTTGGCCGGAATGGCGTTCAGCTTCCAATCCAGATAGGCGTACTTGGCGAACAGCTCGAACTCGCCGTTGTCCTCGTGGGCCATATCCGAAAGGAAACGCAGGGTGAAATTGTCGGCCAGCTTGTAGCGGCCGCCGATATACATACGGGAGATATCGAACGAGTTGCTCTTGCCGTCGCCGCTGCTGATATCGTGCTGGTAATACAGGTAGCCAGTAAGCTCCGGGGTGAAAGCCGCCAGGGCCTCGCTGACCTGCTGGGCGGCGGCGGGCTGGCTGAACAGGACCGCACAGACCAGGACGCTGAGTCCGAGTTTCAGTAGCCTGTGGTTCAAATGCATCTCCTTGTGTTGCGGCCGGTCCCGTGGCGTTTCAGCCTGCGGGTTGCGGCCGGGGGTTCGGGTGGTGGCGCGCACCGTGTAGGGCGGTGAGCGCCGGGTTTAAAGCCAGTGATAATGCTCTATAGACATGCACTCGCCGAAATCAAACCGCAGGCAAATCCCCAGCTAAAACATCGGTCACTACAAAACCCTGTTCATCCGGTCCGTTGTTTCCCGCTTTTCGCGGAGCAGACTTTTGAATCAGGGATCGTACTTCGAGATGGGATCGACCCGGCTCGGGTGAACCGGGCGGCATGCCTCAGGACGGGTGGAGCCGCGCGTTACTTACCGCTCTTGCCGTTGCTCCCTTTCCGCTGATCGGCGGCGAAATCCTCGGTCTTGTGGCGCACGATCTCGCCCTCGACCAGGTAGATCACATCCTCGGCGATGTTAGTGGCGTGGTCGGCGATGCGCTCCAGGTGCCGGGAGATGCTGATGAAATGCATCAGCACGTTGACATCCTCGCTCTGGGCGCGGATGCCCTCCTTGACCTGCTCGTACATGCGGCGGTTGATCTCGTCCACCTCGTCATCCGTGGCCAGCACCTGTCGCGCCAGGCGGGCGTCGTTGTTCACCAGGGCGTCCAGGCTCTGGCGCAGCATGGTCTGGGTCTTGGCGGTCATGCCGGCGAAATCGAACACCATTTTCACGCCGTGGGTGACCGTGGAGAGGAAAGCCGCCCGCTCGGCAATGTTAACGGCCAGGTCGCCGATACGCTCCAGGTCGTTGTTGATCTTGAGCACGGAGACGATGAAGCGCAGGTCGAAAGCCACCGGCTGGTGCAGGGCCAGGATTTTCAGGCTCTCCTCCTCGACCTCCACCTCCATGTTGTCGATCTCGATGTCGCTCTTGATCACTTTCTGGGCCAGGGCGGCATCGCGCTTCTCGACCGCGCGCACGGCCAGGTGGACATTTTCCTCGGCCATGGCGCTCACCGCCAGGATCATGCGCTTGAGCTTCTCGATGCTCTTCAGCAAGTGCTGTGACATGGGTTTCTGCCTCCCCGCACGCTCAACCGAAACGGCCGGTGATGTAGTCCTCGGTCTTTTTCTCCCGGGGCTTGGTGAACAGTTGGCGAGTGGGCCCGTACTCGATCAGGAACCCCTCGTAGAAGAAGGCGGTGAAATCGGAAACGCGCGCCGCCTGCTGCATGTTGTGGGTGACGATCACGATGGTGTAGTCGCGCCGCAGCTCGTCGATCAGGTCCTCGATGCGGGCGGTGCTGCGCGGGTCGAGGGCGCTGGCCGGCTCGTCCATCAGCAGTATCTCGGGGTCCACGGCCAGGGCGCGGGCGATGCAGAGACGCTGCTGCTGGCCGCCGGAGAGGTCGAGTGCGCTGGAGTCGAGACGGTTGCGCACCTCCTCCCACAGGCCTGCGCGGTAAAGGCTGCGCTCGACGATCTCCTCCAGCTTGGCGCGGCCGCGTATCCCGTGGATCCGGGGGCCGTAGGCCACGTTCTCGAAAATGCTCTTGGGAAAAGGGTTGGATTTCTGGAACACCATGCCCACCCGCTTGCGCAGCTCGACCACATCCGTGCCGTTGGAGTAAATGTCCTGGCCGTCGATCATTACCTGGCCTTCCAGCCGTGTCCCGTCAATTGTGTCGTTCATCCGGTTGATCGTGCGCAGGAAAGTCGATTTGCCGCAGCCCGAGGGCCCGATCAATGCGGTCACCCGGCGCGCCGGGGCCTCCAGGCTCACCTCGTGCAGGACCCTGACCTCGCCGTAATAGAAATTCATCTTCCGCACCCGGATTTTCGGCTCCAGCTCTTTGTCTTCTACCATTTGTATTTTTTCCTGAAATGACTTCTGAGTAGGATGGCGAAAAGACTCATTCCCAGCACCAGGATCAGCAGGACCAGAGCTGTTCCGTACTGCATGGGCAGCACTTTCTGCGTATCGGGGTGCTGAGTGGCAAGGACGTACAGATGGTACGGCAGGGCCATGACCTGGTCGAATACGCTGTGCGGCAGGCTGGGCAGGAAAAAGGCCGCCACGGTCAGAAGGATCGGTGCGGTCTCGCCTGCCGCCCGGCCGATGCCGAGGATCGAGCCGGTGAGCATGCCCGGGATGGCGTAGGGCAGCACGTTCTTGTAAATCGTCTCCCACTTGGTGGCGCCCAGGGCGATACTGCCGGCGCGCAACGACTGAGGCACGGCGCGCAGGGCCTCCTCGCTGGAGACGATTATCGTGGGCAGGACCATGCAGGCCAGGGTCAGGCTGCCGGCCAGGATCGAGGAGCCGAAGTTGAGGAAGATCACGAACAGGCCCAGGCCGAACAGGCCGAATACGATCGAGGGCACGCCGGCCAGGGTGATTATCGCCAGGCGGATCGCCTCGGTGAACCGCCCGTGGCGGGCATACTCTGACAGGTATATCGCCGCGCCCATGCCAAGGGGCAGGGCCACCAGGATCGTGCCCAGCACCAGGTAGATCGTCCCGACAATGGCCGGGAAAATGCCGCCCTCGGAGCCGCTCTTGCTGGGGAAGCCAGTCAGGAAATCCCAGCTTAGAACCGGCACGCCTTTCCAGACTATGTCGAATACGATGTAGCCGATCACGGCCACCATCGAGTAGGTGACCAGTCTCAGGATCAGGAAGGCCAGGCTGTCCAGGTTGCGTGAGCGCATCGCGGTTCTTTCCGGAGCGTTGACGGTTCAGTTCACAATGTCAGAATGTCAGAACAGACGGTATTTCTTGAGCACCCGCTGGGCGATTATGTTCAGGATGAAAGTGGCCAGCAGAAGGACAAAGCCCACGCAGAACAGCGCGCGGTAGTGGTCGCTGCCGAACGGCACCTCGCCCATCTCGGCGGCGATGGTGGCGGTCATGGTGCGCACCGACTGCATCGGGTTGGCCGTGATTATGGGCGAGTTGCCCGTGACCATCATAACGGCCATGGTCTCGCCGATCACCCGTCCCATGCCCAGCATCACCGCCGAGATTATTCCCGGCAGGGCCGCGGGCACCGTGATCCGGCAGATTGTCTGCAGACGGCTCGCGCCCATGGCCAGCGAGACCTCCTTGTAGGAGACCGGCACGCTGCGCAGGGCATCCTCGGAGATCGAGATAATCGTGGGCACGGCCATCAGGGCCAGCAGAAGGGCGCCGGTCAGGGCGGTCAGGCCGGTTTCCAGGTGAAACGCCTCCTTGACCAGCGGCGCAAGCACCACCAGGCCGAAAAAGCCCAGCACCACCGAGGGGATGCCGGCCAGCAGCTCGATGAAGGGCTTCAGGATTTCTTTCTCGGCCTGGCGCGCCACCTCGGAGATGTATATTGCGCCCAGCACGCCGAACGGCAGTGCGAACAGCGTGGCCAGGAAAGTCACCAGCAGCGAGCCGGTAATGAGCGGCAGGATGCCGAATACCTGGGCCTGGAACGAAACCGGGGTCCAGCGCTCGGCCAGCAGACGTCCCAGGCCCGGATGCAGGGCGAACTGGAACGTCTCCTTGCCCAGAAAAAGGAAGATGAACAGCACAATGAAGATGCTGGTCGATCCGGCCGCAGTGAGAAGCAGGCGTACGGCCTTGTCTTTGATAAGCTTGGCTGACATCCGACTCATTCCGCTCTGTTTGATCGCACGCCTCAAGGGGCCGGGAAAGCTCCCGGCACGGGTCTACTCGATCGAGATGTAACCGGTTTCACGCACTATTTTCTGGCCCTCGGCGCCCAGGCAGAAGTCCACGAACTGCTTGATATGGTTCTGCGGCTCGCCGTTGGTGTAGAGGTAAAGCGGACGGGAGATCGAATACTCGCCCGACTTGACAGTGGCCTCGGAGGGCACCACCGCCGGGGCGGAGTCATCCGCCTTGACCGAGATCATACGCACTTTGTCGCCGGCTTCAACGGCGTAGCCCAGACCGACATAGCCGATGGACTGGGCATCCGCGGCCACCGACTGGATGATGGCCGAGGTGGCTGGCATAAGGCGCGCGTTCGGGGTGTAGTCCTTCTTCTTGAGCACGTGCTCCTGGAAGAACACGTAGGTGCCGGAACTGGACTCGCGGGAGAGCACCACGATCTGAGCGTCCTGACCACCCACCTGCTTCCAGTTGTCGTACTGGCCGGTGTAAATCTTGTCCAACTGCTCCAGGGTCAGCGTGGTGACCGGGTTGGAGGGGTTGACCACCACCGCGATCCCGTCACGCGCCACCACGATCTCTTTCGGGTTGACCGAGCGCTGGTGCGCCTGGTCGATTTCCTCGGGCTTCATCTCGCGCGAGGCGGCGCAGATATCGGCCGTGCCGTTGATCAGGGCGGCGATGCCGGTGCCCGATCCGCCGCCGGTGACCGACACCTGGATGGTCTGGGACTGTTTCATGAAATCCTCGGCCCAGATGCTCACCAGGTGCACCATCGTGTCCGAGCCTTTGATCATGATCGTCTGGGCGCCGCCCTGACCTTTTTCGGGACGGGAACAGCCGGAAACAGCCATCAGGACTACCAGGGACACAGTCACCACCGTAAGGATAAGACCGCGCACTCTGTCCATTGCTCCGCCTTTCAAAGATGGAATTGTCGAAAGAATACTGTCCGTACTCGATGTTTCAGATGAGAAATATAGCTGCATATTATTAGTGTTGTGTTAGCGTAATATTAGGAATGGATTAGGGGAGGCTTGGGAGGCAGGCCTGCTGCGTCAGACGGAATCCGGCCGGCGTCCGGGAGCCGGATTCATGAATGATGCGGCTGGGGTCCGGCCGAGACCCTTACTTCTCCAGGGTGGCCGGACCGTCCGCCAGGCAGGCTGTATTGTTAGAAATGTATTAGCTCGGCTGTCGACCGGGTCTCATTTCCCGGGTAAAGGCAGGTGGATGAAAAACGTGCTGCCTGCACCCGGCTCGCTTTCCACCTCCACGCTGCCCTGGTGCACCTGAGCGATGTGCTTCACTATCGACAACCCCAGGCCGGTGCCGCCCAGGTGGCGGCTGCGGGCCTTGTCCACCCGGTAGAAACGCTCGAACAGACGCGGCAGGTGCTGCTTTTCGATCCCCGGCCCGCGGTCGCGCACCAGGATTGTCACCCGCTCGCTGCCAGCCGTGGCGGCCAGCTCCACCTTTCCGCCCTCAGGCGAGTACTTGATCGCGTTGTCCAGCAGGTTTCCCACCGCCATTTCCAGCAGGTGCGGGTTCATGCACACCTCCAGATCGGCCGGGCACTCCAGCTCCACGCTCAGTCGGCGGGACTCGGCTTTGGGGCGGCAGGCCTGGACAGCCGAGTTCAGCACCGGCTTGAGCCGCAGGGCTTCCAGCTCGATCTCGCGGTGCTCGCCCTCCTGCTCGATGCGGGACAGTTCCAGGATATCCTCGATGATGGCGTTCAGGCGGTCGGTGTGCTTGAGGATGATGCCCAGGAAACGCTCCAGGTCGGCCGGATCGTTTTTCGCCCCGCCCATAAGGGTCTCCACGAAGCCCTTGATCGAGGTGATCGGGGTCTTGAGCTCGTGGGAGACATTGGAGACGAACTCGCGCCGGATGTTTTCGAGCTGGCGGGTGCGGGTTACATCGTTCAGAACGATGAGCAACTCGTGTTTGCTCTCGGGCTGCAGGAAAGTGGCGCTGGCCTGCAGGTAGCGGGTCTCGCCGATGTGGATCGCCACCTCGCCCTCGGCCGGGATGCCCTGGGCCAGGGTGGAGCCGATGAAGCGCTGAAGGTCGCTGTTGCGAATGACCTCCTGGATCGAGCGGCCCGGGGTGTCCTCGGGCCGTACCCCGAACAGGCGGCCGGCGGCGCGGTTGATCCGGTTCACGTGTTCCTCATTGTCAACCACGATAACGCCCTCGTTCATTGCAGCCAGCAGACTTTCCAGCTCGTTGCGCTGGCTGGTGATCGTGGCGATGCGCTCACTCAGCATGGCCGACATCCGGTTCATCGTCTCGGCCAGCTCGCCCACCTCGCGGGAGCGGCCCACGGACAGGCGACGGTCGAGTTCGCCGCGGGCGAACATCTCGGCCCCGCGGCGCAATTCCTCCAGCGGCAGGCTGATCCGGCGGAAGACCCAGAGGTTGACCGCGAACATCACGGCCAGCACCAGAAGTCCCGCGAGGGCGATCTTCCAGTACAGCCCGCGCAGGGTCTTGTTGATCGATATCACCGGCATCGCGGTGCGGATCACGGCTTCCACCCGGCCTCCCACGCTGATCGGCAGGGCCAGATACATCATGTCCTGATCCAGAGTATGGCTGAAACGCAGGGCCTGAC
This sequence comes from uncultured Gemmatimonadales bacterium, assembly GCA_964386505.1. Taxonomy (GTDB): domain Bacteria; phylum Gemmatimonadota; class Glassbacteria; order GWA2-58-10; family GWA2-58-10; genus JAJFUG01. The sequence continues at coordinate 9,214 of CAYLSM010000037.1, read as the reverse complement.
CCTCTCCTCCGGCCAGGGCGGCGGCCACCTCGGGACGGTCGGAGTGGTTGTTCATCCGGGCGGGGTCCTCATCCGAGTCCCCGATGACCCGCCCAGAGGGCAGAATCAGAGTGAAACGGGTCTGGCTCATCTTCCCGTAAAGCTTGCACAGCGAGTCGACACCTGCTGTGTCGGCGTTCTGCAACAGCCGGAGGGCCTGGCTTTTCAGGAAACTATCCTGAACGCGCAGGGCCTGGGCCGTGCGGTCCAGAAAAAACTGCCGCAGCGAGTGTGCAGACCACGACGCCAACACCAGAAGGGACAGTGTCGTGATTATCAGGTACGGAGGGTAAAGCTGCCACAGCATTTTCCTGGGTCGCATAGGTTCGCACCGGAAAAGGGTTGGACAGTCATTGCAGGAGCGCCATTTTTTCAGTATTCTTCAAGCCGGCCTTACTTGTCAAGCCATTTGAGTGGTTTGTCCCTCGCTGCAACTGTGAGAAAAGCGAGAGTCCCGTTTTCCGTGCAGACTTGCTTTTTGGGAAAGATATGTAATATTCTACACCAATGAAGCGTTTATGCCAGTGCATGCTTGCCGGAAAGGCGGGACCATGCCCGAAAGAGGGAATCAGGACAGACGCTGCGCCGTGCTGTGCGGGATAGGTTCGAGCCTGTCCGGCCCGCTGGCCAAAGTGCTGCGTGCTCTCGACTGGCCACGGGTCGAGGCGGTGGACCTGGAAGAGGCGCTGAGGCGCCCCTGGGACCCGGCCGAGGCGGCACTGGCCGACACGCGGGCCGGCGGGGTCAAAGTGGCGGCCGACCTTCTGCGGGTGCTGCCCGAGGGTGTGCAGGTGGCGGTGCTGGCCCGGCGCGAGGAGCTTCCCGAACTGATGCGCCTTCCCGGCGGGGCAAGGGTGGTGGCCGCGGTCCGCATGGGGCCAGAACCGGACAACGCCGAGCGCCTGGCCCGTCTGCTGCGGTTGCCTGCTCCGGTTGCATCCGCAAGTGAGGCCCGCACAGACAGCCCCTCCCTGGACGCCGCTCAGCAGGTGCAGCTCCTTCAGGAGCGCCTTCTGCGCAAGGATGCCGAGATCCGGACCCTTATCGAGGCATGCGAAAAAATCTCCTCCAGCCTGCAGGTGGGTGAGGTGGTGCGGTTCATCCAGGAGTCCGCCCGCTGTCTGATGAACGCCGAGAGCAGCTCGGTGATCCTGGTCGACTCCTCGGGCGGGTTCCTCTACATCGCCACCTCGACAGGGGACAAGGAGGAGCAGGTCAAGGGGCTGCGTTTCCCGGTGGACAAGGGTATCGCCGGCTGGGTTTTCGGTCACGGCCGCCCGCTGGTGGTCGACAACGTGGTCCGGGACGCCCGTTTCTACCCCCAGATCGACCAGCTCTCCGGTTTCCGCACCCGCGCCATCGCCGCCGCGCCGATGATTCTGCGCGGACGGATCATCGGGGTGGTAGAGGTGCTCAACCAGGCCGAGGCCCGGAGTTTCCCGGATGACCGGATCGATCTGTTCTGCACATTCGCCAACCTGGCCGCCCTGGCCCTGGACAACGCGATCAGTTTCGACACCCTGAGCCAGAACTACCACCTTCTGCTGAACGAGCAGATGCGCCACGACAGCCTGGAGCAGAGCGAGAACGAATCGATGCGCCGGGTCTACGAGCTCTGCCGCCAGGTGGCCCCGCTGGAGAGCACCGTGCTTCTTCAGGGCGACAGCGGAACGGGCAAGGAACTGCTGGCCGACCTGATCCACCGTCAGAGCGGACGCAGCGACAAGCCGATGATCAAGGTCAATATCGCGGCCCTGCCCGAGAACCTGGTGGAAAGCGAGCTGTTCGGACATGAGAAGGGCTCTTTCACCGGGGCGCTGGCCCGCACGATAGGCAAGTTCGAGCAGGCGGACCGCGGGACAATTTTCCTGGACGAGATCGGCGAGCTGCGCCCTGATGTGCAGGTCAAGCTGCTGCGCTTTCTGCAGGAGCACACCTTCGAGCGTATCGGCGGCAAGGTGACGCTCAAGGTGGACGTGCGGATAATCGCCGCCACGAACAAGGAACTGCGCCAGGCCGTGGCCGAGGGACAGTTCCGCAAGGACCTTTTCTACCGTCTGAACGTGGTGCCGGTGTTCGTGCCGCTGCTGCGCGAACGGCGTGAGGACATTCCGCTGCTCGTGGATTTTTTCATCCGCAAGTTCAACGGCGAGCTGAACCGCAAGGTGAGCGGGATCGACCCGGAGGCCCTGGCCTGCCTGAGCGCCTACCCTTGGCCCGGGAACATCCGCGAGCTGGAGAATATTATCGAGCGCATCCTGGTGATGAAAAGCTCCGGACTGATCCGGATCGAGGACATTCCGTCCGAGATCGCCACTCCCTCACAGCCGGCCGAGACTGCCGCTGCTGCCGCCACCGCAACTGTCCAGACCGCCGGACGCGGTATGTGGGAGGTGGAGCGCGAGCTGATCGAGCGCAGCCTGCGAGAGAACGCCTGGAACCAGTCCCGCACCGCCCGCCAGTTGGGGATCAGTCTGAACCAGTTGCGCTACCGGATCGGAAAGTTCCGTATCGACATCCAGAAGTAGCCCCTCTTGTTGTGAATTGTGACAACATGTTGTGAATATTCACAACATGTTGTCACACCCCAAACCCCTGATTTTCATCCGACGGTTTTCCATTCCGTATCAACTTCTTGCAAATTAATAAGTTGTATCTCGTAATCTGGTGCGTGCCTTCTCTGGCACACGGTTTGCTTTTTCATAAAAGCGAAAGGGCCAGACAGGCTCCCCGCCGGAGCAACAAGTGAGGTGACCATGCATGCCGGTCCCGATTTTCCGTTGGTAAGCCGGATGGAGCCCGGAGCGGTCCGGGCGGGGGAACAGGCGGTTGAATTGAGCTTGGAAGGCCATAGCCTGGATGGGATAGTGAGCGCGCAGTTCGTGGGCGGAGGCATCCGGGTTCTGCACCTGAGCCGCGAGGGCCAGGAGAAGCTGAAACTTGAAATCTGCGTGGACAGGACAGCGGCAACAGGGTATCGTTTCCTGCTGTTGACCGACAACCGCTCCGGGGTGATAGTCGCCCGGCAGCAGCTTCTGGTCGAGGACTGGCCCCGCGGAGTGAAGGTCGACGAAAGATTGGGAAAGCTGGTTCCAGAGGCCCATGTCTCCGGAAAGACGGCGCAGGAAAGCGCCACTTTTACCAACCCTTACGACTGGACCTGAATATCGAGTAAAGACAATCTGCCTCCAGTGGAAGATCGTTCAGTCGGGCTGTCCGGAAATGCAGCATAAACTTATCCAATACCTGGCGGGGGATGAGAATTCCGGTTCAATCCAATGGCTGAGCGGTCTTCCCCTGGGGGTAGCCGTTTTTGGGGGGCAAGCGCTCCCTTAAGACGGAGGGCAAGGACAAGCGCACCCGGAGAGGATAAATGGATATGTCAGTCAGTCATTTCACCATCGAGGCCCCGGCCAGAAGCGGTCTCTCCTCGGAAGTCATCAAGCTTGACATGCTTCCAAGTCACGGTGAAAGTGAAAGCGGAATCGGACTGTACGACCTGCTCGACCTGCTCAAGGCAGTCAACCCCAAGTACACCTGCGATGAGGGCCTCGACCTGGAGGCCAGCGACTACAGCCGCATCTTTCTCCTGTTCGAGCGTTTGAAACACCTGGCCGGCTGAACCCGCGCCCGGGCACGACAGCCGGGGAGCAAATCGCTTTCCTGCCGCCGCCGAATGTGCTATAATAGCCCCGATCCCACCCGGAGCCATAATCTCACACGGAGGCGCTTGTGCCTGGTGTCAAACCCGTCGGCGGGCTCAGGGCCCGCATCGCTCGCTTGTTTTTTACCGTCTCGCTGCTCTGTCCCGCGCTCCTGGGAGCCCAGGCCGAGAACCTGCAGGTGCTCCAGGACTGGCGACTCTACAGCCCCGCGGGCGACCTTTTCTACCGCAGCCTTGCCCAGGAGGCGTTCGACCTGCTCGCGGCCCGCGACCGCGAACTGGCTGGCCTTCACGGCAAGGCGCAGTGGGAGCGCTACGCCGCCTCGGTGCGCGCGCGCCTGGCCGCCTCTTTCGGGCCGCTCTGGGAGAAAACCCCGCTCAACGCGCGCACGGTGGGCACATTCGAGCACGCGGGCCTGCAGGTAGAGAAGATAATCTTCGAGTCCCGTCCCGGCTGGCATGTGACCGCGGCCGTGGTGCGCCAGCCCGGCCTGGAGGGCCGTCTGCCCGCCGTGCTCCTGGTCTGCGGCCACACCGACAACGGACTGCGCGGCTACCAGCAGCAGATATTCAACCTGGCGCAGCGCGGGTTCGTGGTGCTGTGTTTCGACCCGATCGGCCAGGGCGAGCGCTACCAGTACTATGTCCCGGAACTGGGCCGCAGCCGTCTGGGCGGCACCACGCACGAGCATTCCTACGCCGGGTTGCAGTATCTTCTGCTCGGACGTACCATGGGCGCGGTGCGTCTGTGGGACGGCATCCGGGCGGTGGATTACCTTCTGAGCCGAGCGGATGTCGACCCGGCGCGGATCGCAGTGCACGGCCGCTCGGGCGGCGGGACCATGTCCTCGTACCTGGGGGCGATGGAGCCGCGGATCACCGTGGCCGCTCCGGAATGCTACCTGACCAGTTTCCGCCGTCTGTTCGAGTCCATCGGACCGCAGGATGCCGAGCAGAACCTGCTGGGCCAGATCGCCGCCGGCCTTGACCACGGCGATTTCCTTATCGCCCGGGCGCCCAGGCCCACCCTGATGCTTACCACCACGCGCGACATGTTCTCCATTGCCGGAGCACGCGAGACTTTCGCCTCGGTCCGTCCGGCCTTTGCCGCCCTGGGTGCGCCTCAGAACATGCAGATGGTGGAGGACGACGCCCCGCACCAGTCCACGGTTGCCAACCGCGAGCGTCTTTACGGTTTCCTGCGCCGTCAGTTTGCCACCCCCGGCGACACGCTGGATGTGACTTTCCCGGCTGTTCCGCCCGACAGCTTCAAAATATCCGCCAGCGGCCAGGTGATCACCTCCGGCTCACGGAACATCCACGAGCTGATCCTGGAGGATGCCGCCCCGGTGCTGGCTGCTCTGGAGAAAAACCGCAAGGACTCCAAGGCAAACCGCGAGCGGGTGAGCCGGGCCGCACGCAGCCTGTCGGGCATGGGCGGGCCGGTCACAGCCGGGAAAGCGCTATTCTGCGGACGGTTCACGCGTGAGGCCTGCTACGTTGAAAAGCTCGTTCTCGACTCTGAAAGCGCACTGCCCCTGCCGGCCCTGGCTTTCGTGCCCCGGAGCGCCGGACCGCACCCGACTGTCCTGTGGCTGGATGACAGGGGCAAGAATGCCGCGGGCGCACCCGGTGGTGAGCCGGAGCGCCTGGCCGAATCCGGCTGGCTGGTGCTGTCGCTGGACCTGCCCGGTTTCGGGGAGCTGGCCGCCGACCCGCACGCGGATGACTCGGTGATCCAGGGGGTGAGCTACAATCTCCTGTTCGGGGCGCAGCTTCTGGGCCGCAGCGTTACCGGTATCCAGGCCCGCGCCGCCGAGACGGCCCTGTTCTACCTCCAGGGCCGTCCGGATGCCGCCGCCGGTGGCACGGTGGTGGTGGCCGAGGGGGCGGCCGGCCCGGCGGCGCTGCACGCCGCGGCGCTGGGAACGGCCGTGCGGGCGCTCTGCCTGAGCCGCAGCCTTCTTTCCTGGGAGTCTATCCTCAGGACCCGCTGGTACGACCAGGCCCTGGGCGCGACAATCGTGCCCTCGGCCCTTCTGCAGTACGACCTTCCGGACCTGGCCGGGCTGTTCACCCCGCGGCCGCTGCTCGTGGCCGGGCCGCTGGGAGGCGACGGCGCCCCGGCTGCGGAGTCCCTGCGCGCAAGCTTTGCCTCGGTCACCGGTGACAGCGGCCTGAGTTTCGCCGCCGACTCCAGCGGCCTCGGTTCCTGGCTGAAAGGCCTGCCCCAACAGGAAGTGAAATGAGGCTTGCCGAAACCTGGGCGTATACTCAGGTTCCCAATTGAAAACAGTTGTTGCAGAAATTCTATTGCCCTTGGAGAATTTGATTTTAAATTCGTACGCATTAAGAACCAATTCACCTGAATCCTACCGGAGAAACAGATGACCACCCCACGCCGTCTGTCTGCGCTGCTGTTGATCGCCGCCGCTTTTCTGGTCCTCGCCTGCGGTGGAAAAAGCGGCACGGTGCCGCAGGGCACCAGTCAAGCCCGTCCCCTGGACTGGGCGAAAAACCTTCACCCGCGCCTTCTTCTGACCAGCGGTGAGCAGGAGCGTCTGCGCGGGGCAATCACCGGCAGTCACAAGTTTCTCTGGGAGCGTTTCCTCGCGGACCTTCCCGCCCGCCTGGAGGCGTCCAGGCAGCCGTTCGGCGATGAGATGAACCGCGGCCATGGCGACCTGGCGCCGGATTTGTGTTTCGCCTGGGCCATGACCGGCAGCCCGGAGCATTTCTCGGCCGCCCGCGACTATGCTCTGCGCCTGGCCCGCGGCCCGGAGTGGAACCCGGCCGACGACCTGATCCACGGCCACCTTCTCCAGGGTCTGGCCCTGTCCTATGATTTACTGTACCAGTCGCTCACCCCGGAGGAGCGCGCCGAGGTGGCCGCACGCCTGGGAAAGGAATGCGAGAACGAGTACGAGCGCATGACCACGGGCCGGGTCTGGTATCGCAACGAGTATTTCCAGAACCACGCCCATTCCAATTTCTGCGGCCTGGCTTTCGCCGCCTGCGCCCTGTACGGTGAGGATGAGCGCGCCGGGCAGTGGCTGGGGCTGTGCGAGGCGTTCTTCGACAGCACGTTCGCGGTGATGCCCCCGGACGGCGGCTCCTGCGAGGGCCTGAGCTACGGCTCCTACTCGCTGGAATATATCTGCCGCTACGCCGAGCTGGCCAAGAGCCTGCTGGGCAAGGATTACTACCAGAGCTGCGACTACCTGAAACATTCCCCGGAGTTCCTTCTGCACAGCACGCTGCCGGTGATGACCGAGGCCGAGTGGGCCATGACTTTCGGTGACGCACCCAGGCACAGCAACTGGCACGGGCCCGAGCCGCAGCTTTTCCTGCTGGCCTCGCGCTATGGCGATGGTGCCGCACAGTGGCTGGGCCGCAAGCTGATCGAGCTGAACCCCAAGGGCCTGGGCAGCGCGCAGTGGTGGGCCCTGCTCTGGTACGACCCGGCCGTGGAGAGCGCCGACCCGTCCACGTTCCCCACCCTTCACCACATGACCGACCTGGACCAAGTGATGATGCGTTCGAGCTGGACCGACCAGTCCGCCACAATGGTGGGCCTCAAGAGCGGGCCGTTCATGGGCCGCCGCATGTCGAAAGTCACCACCTACGACTGGGGCACCGGGCACCAGCACCCGGATGCCGGAAGTTTCCAGCTTTTCTCGCACGGCCAGTTCCTGGCCATTGACCCGCTTTACACCGGTTTCAAGCGCGCCGCCAACCACAACACCCTGCTGGTCAAGGGCCAGGGGCAACTGGGCGATGAGGTGCAATGGTTCGCCGCGGCCGAGGCCCTTCAGTTCGGGCATTACCCCCAGGTGACCGCGGTCGATTCCTGCGCCGCCTGGGACTGGGTGACCGCCGAGGTTGCCCCGGCCTACCACCCGGCCCTGGGGCTGAAAAAGTTCACCCGTCATTGCCTGCTGCTGAAGCCCGACATTCTCGTTCTGGCCGATCAAGTCCAGCTTTCGGACAAGGGCATGTGGCTGACCTGGCCCGGCGACACCCTGACCGCCGAGGGCGGGCTGAGCCACAACGAGGCCGGCTATGTGGTGGGGCCGCAGGGCGAGGCCTGGACCACGTTCCGGGGCGAAAGCGGCAGCTACCGTCTGTACTGCCTGTGCCTGGACAACTATCCCGGCCAGGGTGAGTACAGTTTCGTGGTGGGTGACAGCGCGGTCTACACCTGGAAGAACACCGGCACGAGCACCGATTTCAGCCTGGAGCTTTCGCCCCCGGTCACTATCAACAAGGGCGACCGGGTGGCGTTCCGCGGCGCGCCGATGGCCCCGGGCTGCCGGATGATCAAGATGGCCGCGTTCAGCGAGGATGTGCCAGCCCGGCGCGAGGCGCAGTGGCTTCTGCACCTGGACCCAAAGGCCAGAGTCACGGCCGGAAAGAACGGTCTGACCGCCGTGCAGGAGGGCGCCGCCCTTGACGTTCACTGCCTGACCCCGCTGACTGGGGACCTGGCTTGCGAGACCTGGCAGGTCAAGAAGTCCGACATCGAGCCGTTCACCTACCGCCAGACCACCCGCGTGGTCGAGAGTCCGCGGTTCGAGGGCGACAGCGCGCTGATCGTGAACCTGATCCACGCCCGTGATGCGGACGGCAAGCGGTTGAGCGATCTCAAGTTCAGCCGCGAGGGCGGAGTTCTCAGGCTCTCCTGGAAACTGGCGGGCCAGGCGGCCGGCCTGGACTGGGACCTGGACGGGCGCCGGGTGGAGCTGAAATAGATTCGACCTGGCCTGACCACAAGCTCCGGTTTCGACCTTCGATCCGACCTTTATGTCCGGGAGGCGTCCATGCAGCCTTTACGCCAATCTTTGGCGGCCGCTTTTACAGCCGTTTTTCTGCTCAACCTCGCCTTTCTGCTGGCTGCCCCGGCTTCGCTGGGCGCCGCCGCTCAGCCCAAGCCGGAGAAAGCGACCGTGATGCAGCCCCAGGCTGTGCTGAATATCCCTGAGGACAGAACGCTCAGCCCCTACACCGGCTACACCCGCGCCCACTGGCTGGCGATCACCGAGAAGCTGATCCTGGGCGTGTTGCCCTATTTCGACCCCAAGATCGGCATGCCGGTGCTCAAGGGCACCCCGGGCGAGACCGGGCATTTCCAGCACCTGTTCGACGTGGCCGGCGCCCGGGAGACTTTCGACCGCACCATGACCATGGTGGCATTCTACACCGCGGCCACGGGCAAGGACGTGATCCCGGGCTGGAAAGGCTCGATTGTGGAGCCTTACCTCAAGGAGGTTATCCGCGGCACCGACCCGTCGAACCCCGGCTGCTGGGGCCCGCACCCCAAGACCGACGTTTTCGGCACCTGCCTGGCCACCGCGATCCTGGCCAGCCCCCGCTTTTTCTGGGACCCGCTGACCGAGCAGCAGAAAAAGAATGTCCTGGCCTACCTCCAGGACCTGGTCCACACTTTCGCCTACGACTGCAACCACTGGTATTTCCACATGGCGGCCGTGCCCGTGCTGGAGCGCGCGGGGA
>CAYLSM010000036.1:0-28867 GCA_964386505.1 uncultured Gemmatimonadales bacterium | reverse complement strand
AGACAGACACGGAACATGTCCTGGTCGACTGCCCCGGCTGCGGAGCCGGTGTGCAGGGCAGCCTTGCGGCCTGCCCGGTCTGCGGCACGGCGTTGCAGCAGTCGGCTGCCGCCGCCACAGAGATACCGTCCGCGGCCGAGGCTACGCTCAGTGTGGACACGCTCCCGCCGGCGGCTCAGCGCGAGGTGACCCACCGTCGGACATTCTTCGCCCTGAGCACTCCGGCGCTGATCTTTTTCTTCGTGTTTACGGTCTCCGCATTCCTGATATTCGTATATTTCATCGCGCGCTGAGCCGGCGGGTGGATTTATATCTTGCGCCGTGGCGCGGTTGGACTAAATTGGTAAGAGGACAGCCGGTTACGACCCTGTTCCAACCCTGGGGAAATCCGATGCAAGACAACAAAAAAGTCATCAAGGCCGACAAAGTGGCCTCGGGCGAGGTGCACGTGGAAACCGTGCGCCTGGGCATGCGCCGCTTCCATGATAAAGTATTCAAGGACCTGCAGGATGAAGGCCGGGTGGAGCTGGGCGAGGCCCCGCACGCAGCCGAGGTTGGGCAAGGCGGCAGCGGCGAGGTGGATGTCCAGAAGACCTATGACGAGCGCGGCGTGCTGCAGAGCGTGCGTCTGGTCTGCCGCTGCGGCGAGGTGATCGAACTCGAATTCTCGGAGGATTGAGGCCGCTCCGCGAAGCATGGCCCCGGTTCCCGGATTTCCGGAAAGAAAAGCGGAACATCTTTCGAGCGATACAGGTATTTATCAACGAAGGCTTGGGAAGATGGTCGGCTAAACAACAAGGAGCCCGCCAGAATCATTTTATTGTGAGGATTGCCCCCCATGGATTGTCGTGCCTTTAGAAAGATTTTTTCCCTGTTTCTGGACGGGGAGCTGGATGAGCGCCGCAGCGAAAACGCGCGGAAGCATCTGGCGGTCTGCCCGCTCTGCGGTCGTCTGGTGTCGGCCTATCGCGCTGGCGCGGACAGCCTGGAGCGTCAGGCGCAGATCGAGCCGCCCGCGGACCTGTTTGACCGGGTGATTGGTGCGGTGAAACCAACTCCGGCGATGGCCGTTCGGCCGCGGGTGCGCAGGCAGAGTTCTCCGGTGCTGCTGCGTCCACGGGTGCTTCTGCCCGGACTGGCGGCTGCGGCGGCGGCAATCCTGTCGTTCGGCATATTCCTGCTGAGCGGCGGCGGCGTGCAGACTGAGGCGGTGCCGTTCATGGTCCAGGTCGATTCGACTATGGACATGATAAATTACCAGGTGGCCGAGCAACTGGCGCGCAAGGAGAACTCGCAGCGGGCCAAGGCGGTCCAGCTGGCCTCCTATTCGCGCGTGGAGGATGAGTCCTCGCCGAAATCCGAGGCCAGCCGCAACCCGGTGATCGTTCTTTCCGGAATCTCGGATTTCGCGGAATAGATAATCCGCCAGAAACAAGTGATGCTGAAACAAGCGAACCCGGCCCGGCCGGGTTTTTTGTTTTGCGGGCCTCGCCGCGGGGACGCCCGGATTTGGGCTTTGACTCTGTCGTGCCTCTCTTTATATTATATTGCTCTCTTGCACGGCTGGCCACGAAAGGCCGCCGCCATGAATTCACGTTTCTGGAAACAGCCATGCCACCTGTGAGCCTGAGCCTCAACGACATAATCTCCCAGAGCCGCCAGGGACGGTTCCATCCGGTGTATTTCCTGCACGGGGATGAGAGCCGCCTGACCCGCCAGGCGGTGGAGGTGATTCTCGAGTGTGCGGTGGACAAGGCCACGGCCGATTTCAATTTCGACCGTTTCCACGGCGGCGACCTGAACCTGGAAAAGCTGGTCACGGTGCTGGACACTCCGCCGATGATGGCCCCACGAAGGGTGGTGCTGCTGCGCGACCTCGAAAAGGCGGCCCTTCCGGCCAAGGAATTCATCTCCAACTGGGCCGTGCGTCCCGGCAGCGGCACGCTGCTGGTGCTGGCCGCCGGTGAACGCATCCGGATCGACCGTAAAAAAGCCTCCCCCAAGTGGGCCGCACGCCTGGAGGAACATGCCGCCAGCGCGCTGTTCTGGCCGCTCAAGGAGCCGGAGCTGATGCGCTGGCTCGCCTGGCAGGCCGAGCGCCGTGGCAAGAGCCTGGACAGCCACGCGGCGTTCGAGCTTTACGCCCGCCTGGGCGGCGACCTCGACCGTCTGGCCGATGAGATAGAGAAACTCTCGGTTTACTGCGGCGCGCGCCTGGAGATCACCCGTCAGGATGTCCTCGACCTGAGCGCTTTTCAGACCGGCGGTACGGTTTTCGACTGGCTGGATGCCCTGGCCGGGGGGGACACGCTCAAGGCCATTTCCCTGGCCCGCCACCTTCTTACCGCCGGAGAGTCGGCGGTGGGGGCGCTGGCACTGGCCACCGGGCACTACACCACTCTGCTCAAGGTGCGGCGCATGAGCGCGGCGCGCATTCCGGCCGAACAGATAAAGCGCAGCCTGGGCCTGGCCCAGCGTCCGCCCGAGGCGGTCAAGGCCGTGTTCGCCCAGGCCGCATCCCGCAGCCAGGCCCGTCTGGAGCGTGCTCTGGCCCTGCTGCTGGAGGTTGACCGCCGTCTCAAGACCAGCTCCCTGCCCGACAATATCCTGCTCGAAAGCCTGATCATCGATTTCCACCGGGAGGTGAACGCATGACCGCCCGAATCTGCGCCCCGGCAGTATTCTTCGCACTGCTTGCCGCTTTTGTCCCGCCGCGGCCCGCCGCAGCCCAGGACATGCTGGAGGTGGCGCGCACCCAGATGGCCGCCGGGATGACCGTGGATGCCCGGGTGATCGTGGAATCGAGCCTGAACGTCGGGGCCGACCGCGAGCGTGCCCAGTTCTACCGCGCCATTCTCACCGCCCCGGCCGATTCGGCCCTGGGGCGTCTGCTGGAGCTGGCCGGCCAGGGAGGCAAGGGCGTCGTCACCCAGGAGGCCCTGGAGCGCCTGGGCGACCTGGCCTACATGCGCGGCCAATATTCCGAGGCGGCCGCGCGCTACCAGAGCGCCGCCGACCGCGCCGCCGACCCGGAGGCGAGCCGCCGCGCCATGACCAAGCGCGCCCGTGCAGAGCTGCACCAGGGACAGGCCAAGTCCGCCGCCCGCACACTGCGTCAGGCCGCCGCCCTGGGCGAGGAGACCAACCGCGGCATGCTGAGGTTCAGCCTGGGCTGCGCCAAGGAGCAGGACGGGGACACGAACGGCGCGGCCGAGGATTATCTTGCCCTCTACCTGGACAGCCACAGCCCCTACCAATTGGCTGCCCTGACCCGCCTGACCCGTATCTACGGCAGCGGGACCAGTGAGCGCGCGGCCCAGTGGCGCACCCGTCAGTCCGAGGCCTGTGACGGCACCGTGTTCGACCCGGCCTGGGTTCGTCCCGAAACGTCCGGCTCGGCCAAATCCGGCGCTCAGCCAACCAAAACCGAAGCGGTCCAGCCGGCACAGACACCCGCCTCCGGCTCCGGAGGCTGGAGCCTTCAACTGGGAGCGTTCTCCGGAGCCGCACGCGCCAACACCCTGGCCGAGGAAATCCGCCGCCGCACCGGATTGTCGCCGGTGGTCATGCAGGTGACCGGCAGCCGTCTCTATCGCGTCCGCCTGACCGGTTTCGCCTCCAAGGCCGACCTCCAGGCCGCCGAGGCCACTCTCAAGAAACAGCGTATCAAGTACCAGGTAATCGAACCGGGAGACTGAGCAGTCATGGCCGATGAAACCCCGCTCATGCAGCAATATCAGCGGATCAAGGCCGAGCACCAGGGAGAAATCCTGCTGTTCCGGATGGGCGATTTCTACGAGATGTTCTCGGAGGACGCCAAGCTGGGCTCGAAGATCCTGGGGCTGACCCTCACCTCACGCAACAATGGGGCGGCCGGGCGCGTGCCCCTGGCCGGGGTGCCGGTCAAGGCCGTGGAGGGCTATATCGCCAAGCTGGTGGCCGCCGGCTGCAAGGTGGCGATCTGCGAGCAGGTGGAGGACCCCAAGAAAGCCAAGATCATCGTCAAGCGCGAGGTGACCGAGGTCCTCACCCCCGGAACGGTGATGAACGAGAACCTGCTCGAGGCCACCACCAACAGTTTCCTGGCCTGCGCGCACCGGGCGGGCGAGCGCGCCGCCCTGGCCTGGCTCGACCTGACCACCGGCGAGTTTTTCCTGGCCGCGGCGCCGCTGGCGCGCCTGGGGGATGAACTGAGGCGGATCGGGCCGCGGGAGCTGCTGCTTGAGGGGATTGACGGCCTGCCGGAGGGACCCCGCGGCCAGGCCAACGTGCCCCTGCTGGAAGCGGCCTGCGAAAAACCGTCGGGCCTCGGCTGCCACTGCACCTGGCTCGAGGACTGGCGTTTCGACCGCGCCACCTGCGTGGAGGGCCTGAAAAAGCATTTCGGAGTGGCCACGTTCAACGGTTTCGGGATCGAGGACGATGACCCGGCCCTGGTGAGCGCCGGGGTGCTGCTGGATTATGCCGGTCGGATGCAGCCGGCCGCCCTGGCCCATATCGTGCGCTTGCAGCCCTATTTCCCCGGCAACTACATGGTCCTCGACCGGGCCAGCGTGGCGAACCTCGAACTGGTGAGCAATTTCTCGGGCGGACGGTCGGGTACTCTGCTCGAGACCCTCGACCGCACTATGACCGCCATGGGCGCGCGCACCCTGCGGCGTTGGGTGCTGGAGCCGCTGCAGGAATTCCCCGAGATCGAAAAGCGTCTCGACCGCGTGGCGGCTTTCTGCTCAGACAGCAGCTTGCGACGGCAGACCCGTGACCTTCTGGCCGAGATCGCCGACATCGAACGACTGGTGGGACGTATCTCCAGCCAGCGCGCCGGGCCGCGCGAGCTGGCCTCGCTGGCCGCCTCGCTCGGACGGATCCCGGAGCTAAAGGCCGCCCTGCTTGAAAGCGGCAATCCGGCCCTGGCTGGACTGGGCGAATCTCTACGGGAGTATCCGCAGCTCGTGGCTGAGATTGGCCGCGCCCTGAGCGATGACCCGCCGGCCCTGCTGGCGGATGGCAACGTGATCCGGGCGGGCTATCACGCCGGGCTGGATGAGCTGCGCAGCTTTCAGACAGAGGGCAAGGACTGGCTGGTGCGCCTGGAGGTGGATGAACGCGCGCGCACCGGGATCGGCAACCTGAAAGTCAAATACAACCGGGTGTTCGGCTATTTCATCGAGGTGACCCGCAGCAACCTGGCCCTGGTCCCGGCAGACTACATCCGCAAGCAGACCATTTCCGGAGGCGAGCGTTTCATCACCCCGGAGCTGAAAGAGTACGAGAACAAGGTGCTGGGGGCGAAGGAAAAAATCCTGGCCCTGGAGTACGAGCTTTTCTGCGGGCTGCGCGAGGAAGCCGCCAGGTACAGCGCTGAGCTGCAGGAAACCGCCGCGGCCCTGGCCTGCCTGGATGTGGCCGCCGCCCTGGCCGAGGTGGCCGCCGACCTGGGCTACGTGCGGCCGCGGCTTGTCGAGGGCGACCGGATATTCATCCGCGAGGGCCGTCATCCGGTGGTCGAGCGCATGGTGCAGGGGCACAAGTTCGTGCCCAATGACATCGAGCTGGACAACCGCGAGAGCCAGATCATAATCCTCACCGGCCCCAACATGGCGGGTAAGAGCACCCTGCTGCGCCAGGTGGGGCTGATCGTGCTGCTGGCCCATATCGGCAGCTTCGTCCCGGCCGCGGAGGCTGAAATCTGCCGCGTGGACCGCATTTTCACCCGCGTGGGAGCGAGCGACAACCTGGCCCGCGGCCAGAGCACGTTCATGGTGGAGATGAACGAGACCGCCAACATCCTGAACAACGCCAGCCCGTCGAGCCTGATCCTGCTGGATGAGATCGGCCGGGGAACGAGCACGTTCGACGGCCTGTCCATCGCCTGGTCGGTGACCGAGTACCTTCACGAGCAGCCCGCGCGCGCGGCCAAGACAGTTTTCGCCACGCACTATCACGAGCTGACCGAGCTGGAGAGCCTTCTGCCGCGGGTGAAGAACTACAACGTGCTGGTGAAGGACTACGGCGAGAAAGTGATATTCCTGCACAAGATACAGCGCGGCGGGTCGGACCGCAGCTATGGCATCCAGGTGGCGCGCCTGGCCGGTATCCCGCAGAGCGTGATCGAGCGGGCGCGCGAGGTTCTGGCCAATCTGGAGGGCGGCGAATTCAGCGCCGGGAACGTGCCCCGTCTGGCCAGCGGCCGTCATGCCCCCCGCGGCCAGCGGCGCGACCTGGACCAGCTCAGCCTGTTCGCCGCCGCCCCCGGGCCGCCCAATCCGGCCCTGGAGCGGCTCAAAGACCTGGACCCCGACAGCCTCACTCCCATCGAGGCGCTTAAAATACTGTACGAGCTTAAGAAGGACGTCGACAAATGAGCTACCGTATCTCGGCCGAGGCCGAATTCTCGAGCGCGCACCACCTGCGTGACTATCCCGGCAAGTGCGCCTCGCTGCACGGGCACAACTGGAAAGTGCGGCTGACCGTGCGCACATCTGTGCTGGACGAGCGCGGGATGGGCCTGGATTTCGGCAGCCTCAAGCGGATCCTGGCCGCCCTGGTCGCCCGGTTCGACCATGTCGACCTGAACAGCGTGCCGCCGTTCGACCGGATAAACCCCACGGCCGAGAACCTGGCCCGCACGATTTTCGAGCAGGCCGCCGGCGAGCTGCCCGCCGGCATCTTGCCGGACAGGGTGGAGCTGTGGGAGAGCGAGCGCAACCGGGTGGAGTACCGGGAGGATTGAGTTGCTGCTGCGGGTGGTGCGATGGAATCGTGACTGTAGGGGAGGGTTTTAAACCCTCCCCTGCGGTGTTTAGAGATCAGCTTTCCGGCTTCAAGGCGCTGTATAGCTTGGCCGAGTCCGGCGGCCCGGCGAACACCTCGCTGCCGGGACGGTTCAGCAGGCCGAGGTACTGGTAGATCAGGATTTTCTCCACATACGGGGAAACGGCCTCGAGCTGGGCCTTGACCCGCTCGGGAGGGGCGGGCAGAAGGGCGCTCTTGTAGACCTTGCCCTCGAAACGGAACACCTCGACATCCGCCCAGAGAGCCGAGCGTCCAGCCTTATGGTGCACTTTGTACAGGTTTTCGAAAAAGCCCGCGCTTTCCTCCACCCTGGTTTTCTCCACCCCGACCTCGTCCTGGTAGGCGATATAGTCCACGTCCAGCCGCTCCAGTTGGCGCACATACGCGTCATCCGCTGCCACGTTGCGGGTGCCGTAGGGAGCGATCAGGGTTTTGGCCTTGGGGGTCAGACGGTGGGCCTCGGCCGAGCAGGAGTTGACATAGTCGATGAAAATGTCGGCAAAGTGCCCGTCGATCCCGGTCTCGTTGGGGTAGTACCAGCCGTAAAAGCTCGGGTGGCGGGCGTATTTTCCGGCAAGCTCGGACATGGCCTTGAAACGCAGCTCGCGCACGGCCTTGTCCTGCATCAGAAGCTCAGCCTGCAACCAGTCGCCGTAGAAACCATTGCTGATAAAAAAACGGATTCCACACTTGTCGGCTGCGGCCAGGACCGCCTCCAGGGGATCAGCGCAGCCCAGCTCGTGCTGCGGCAGAAGGCTCGAGGGATAGAAACTCTTGCCGTAGATCGCAGTATCCAGCAGCACCAGGTCACGGATGCCGAACCCGGCGATCTCCTGCACCTTGGCCGCCCACTGTCCGGCGCTGAACGCGGCCAGGGCCGGGTTCCAGGGGGCGCCCTCCACTGCCGAGTGGTGCTGGAACTCGAACCAGGAGCCCGTGATGGGCCTGGCTTTTCCGTCACCGGGCGTTTGCCCCGGAAGCTGCTCGGCCAGGGCGGCGCTGGCGGCGATGGCACCCAGACGGTTCATGAAGTCCCTTCTTTGCATGGTCACACCCCTGTCAAATCCCGGTGCAGCACCGTGAGTGTTTATATATTTCGGGCCGTGTCCCCTTGCAGGCAAACCCGTCCCTGTACCGTATTATTTTCAGGCTTTCGACGGCCTTTCGCTCCGCGTCATAGGCCCGACCAGGGCCAGCATGCTGAGGGTGATGGCTGAGCCGGCCCAGTAGACCGCGTGCATGCCCCAGAGAGCGTACACCCCGCCCATCACCAGCGGCCCCAGGGTCTGGCCAAGGCGAAGCACCAGCCCGTTGAACGACATGAAAGCTCCGCGGTATTCCAGCGGCGCGATCCCGGCCAGCAGCTCCACCATCTGGGGCGAACCCAACCCCATACCCACTCCGAAAATCAGGGTTGGAATGCAGATAAACCACACCGACGGGGCGTGGCAGAACATGGGCAGGGCCAGGGCGAACAGGCTGCCCGAGGCGATCAGAAGGCTGCGACGGCTGAACCGCCGCACCAGGCGCGGCATGGAGGCGGCGGTGGCCGCGTTGGCCAGGCTCGTGCTCGACATGATAATCCCGATCAGGGCCGGACTGGCCCCGAACCGGCTGTCCAGCAGCAGAGGCAGAAAGGTCAGATAGGGGCCGTAGAGTACGATGAAAGTCAGCAGGCTGGAAGTGAACAGGGCCAGAGCCTGAGGGTTTTTCAGGCTGCGCCAGACTCCGGCCAGGTAGCCCCACAGGTGCTCACCGTTGGCCGGATGCGGCGATTTAAGACGCAGCAGCACGGTCAGGCCGACCGGCAGGGCCAGCAGCGGCAGCAGGAACGGGTAATGCCAGCCGAAAGTGGCCAGCAATCCGCCCACGGCCGGGTAGCTGGCCGTGCCTATGCTCAGCACTCCGGCGTTCAGTCCCACCGCTGCGGTGCGCCGCTCTCCGCTGAACAGGTCTCCGATCAGGGTGACGTTGAGCGAGCCCAGCGAGGCCGCCCCCATCCCCTGGACAAAGCGCAGGGCCAGCAGCCAGTGGAAATCGTTCACCAAGGCGCAGGCCGCCCCGGCCAGGCCGAAAAGGAACAACGCCGGCACCAGCACGGTCTTGCGGCCGTAGCGGTCGGCCCAGACCCCCAGCAGCGGCGTGAAGAGCACTCCCGGCAGGGTGAAAAAAGTGATCAGCAGCCCGACTTTCTCCTCGCTCAGGCTGAACTGGCGCATCACCAGCGGCAGGGCCGGGGTGATGCTGGAAACCCCCATGATCGCCACCAGGGTGATCATGAATATTATCTTCATGTTTCCTTCCCGATAGACCGGCGCCTTCTCTGTCATGCGCTTATCCTTGCCTTTTTCCCATTCATAAAACATGAAAGGCCGGGCCAGGCCCGGCCGTCAGCCTGGCCCGCTACCCCTGGCCCGGTGATAACGACCTTTTCCATAGTCTAAAATTACAAGGTTTTACCGAAGAGGACAACCCGGCTGAAACCCTCTCAGCCGCTGCGCAGGAAATCGGTCCGGCTGCGGTAGCGCAGGACCAGCTCGTGGCGCAGGATATCATGCTCCGGGGCCTGGAGCCAGGGGTCGGCTTTGAGGATACGCTCGGCCGCCTGACGCGCCTCGAGCAGCACCGGGTAGTCGGCCACCAGGTCGGCCAGGCGCAGGTCGGGAAGTCCGCTCTGGCGCTCGCCGAAGAAATCGCCGGGTCCGCGCAGGCGCAGGTCCTCCTCGCTGATCTTGAACCCGTCCGTTGTGGATTCCAGAATCCTCAGCCGGGCCAGGCTGTCGTCCCCCACGCCGGGAGAGGGGATAAGGAAGCACCAGCTCTGACGGTGGCTGCGTCCGACCCGCCCGCGCAGCTGGTGCAACTGGCTGAGGCCGAAGCGCTCGGCGCCCTCGATCACCACCACCGTGGCCTCGGGCACGTCGATTCCCACCTCGATCACCGTGGTGCCCACCAGCACCTGGGCCGCGCCGCTCTCGAAAGCGCGCATGGCGGTCTCTTTCTGCGCCGGGGGCAGCTTGCCGTGGACCAGCACCACGGACAGGTCGGGGAATATCCTGTCCCGGTAACGCTCGAACCACTCCGTCGCCGCGGCCAACTCGTTCTCTTCATCCTGCTCGATGCGCGGGCAGACCACATAGACCCGCTCGCCCTGGGCGACCCGCTCGGCCATGAACCTCTGCATGTCGGCGCGCTTGCGCTCCGGGACGATATGGGTCGCGATCGGCTTGCGCCCGGCCGGGAGCTCGTCGATCACCGAAACATCCAGGTCGCCGTAGAGGGTGAGGGCCAGGCTGCGCGGTATCGGGGTGGCGGTCATGACCAGGCAGTCGGTCTGGACCCCCTTCTGCTTGAGCTGCAAACGCTGGTTCACCCCGAAACGGTGCTGCTCGTCGATCAGGGCCAGACCCAGGTCGGCGAACTCCACCCCCTCCTGGATCAGGGCATGGGTGCCCACCGCGATCTGCGCAGTGCCGTCCTTGAGCTTCTTCAGCACTGGCCTGCGCTCGGCCTGGCTCATCTTGCCCAGCAGGCAGACAGTCTCGATTCCCACCGGGTCGAGAAGGCGGGATAGGGAGCGGTGATGCTGCTCGGCCAGGACCTCTGTCGGGGCCATGAAAGCCGCCTGGTAACCGTTTTCCACGGCCCGCAGGGCGGCGAACACGGCCACTATCGTTTTGCCCGAGCCGACATCACCCTGCACCATGCGGTTGAGCGGTGAGCCGCCGGTGAGGTCGGAATCAATGGCCCGCAGCACGCGTTTCTGGGCCTCGGTCAACTCGAAAGGCAGGCTCTGGCCCAGGGCGCGGACCAGGTGGTTACGTCTTTCGTATATGCGGCTGCGCTTTTCGGCCTGAAGGTGTATTCGGCGGCCCAGAAGCATCAGCTCGAGGTAGAACAGCTCATCGAAAGCCAGACTGCGACGGGCCGGGGCTACCGCGGCCAGGCTGGAGGGACGGTGCAGGCTGCGCACAGCGGCGGCGCGGGTCATCAGGCCCAGCTCGCGGCGCAGCGTGTCGGGAAGGTGCTCGGGCAGGCTGTCCGCGGCCGGAAGGGCGGCCTGGCTCAGACGGCGCATCTGCCACTGGGTCAGGCCCTCGGTAAGAGGGTATACCGGGGTCACCTCACCAGCCTGCTCCCCAGGGGAGGCTCCCTCGGTGGGGTCCTCCAGGCGGAAATACTCCTGCGGGCTGAGGTAGGGTTTGCCGCGCCAGAGCCGCAGGCTGCCGTAGACCAGCCAGCGCTGGCCATCGGCTATTTTGTCCTTGAGGAATGTGCGCCCGAACCAACGGCAGACAATCCAGCCGCTGCCGTCATCCAGCACCGCCTCGAACCCTATCTCACGCTTGCGGGCGTACATCGGGCGGGCCAGGCGTACCGTGCCGGCCAGGCTCACCTCGGCGCTCTCGGCCGCGCCCAGGCTGCCGATCCGGGTCACCGCACTCAGGTCGAGGTAGCGGCGCGGGAACAGGTATAGCAGGTCCCTGACTTTCGAGACATCCAGACGCGCCAGAAGCTCGGCCCGCTTGGGGCCCACTCCGGGCAGGAACTGGATTTCGCTCTCCGGGTCGATCCGGCGCACTATTTTTGGTTTGTCGAACGGCATTGTCCTCGCTCCAGGCATCACGGGCCGCGTCACTCAAAGTTAACAGTAAACGCGGAGCAGTCAATTTTCCTTGTTCCAGGCTTCGGGGGGGCGTAAATTAACTTTTATTGCAAATGTCGACCAACCTGTCCGGGACGTTGGAATGAAGATCAGAGCCATACTAATCGGGATTGGGCTGATTCTGGCCCTGGGGCTGGCAGCAGCGGTCAGCCTGGCCCAGGACAGCACCGCGGCCGCCCCGGCCGCGTCAGACAGCTTGTCCCGCCCGCCCGACAGCCTGTCCCCGCGCCCGGACAGCCTGAGTCTTCGGCCTGACAGCACGGGCAGCGCAGCCGACAGCTCCGCGGCCATGCAGACCGGCCTGAAAAAGATGGTCGACAGCACCCTGGTCCAGTTCGAGGACAGTCTGCTGGAGGAGCTTCCCGACAGCCTGGAGGGGACGGCTCCCGCCGGGGAACACCGTCCCGGGGCGGCACGCGACAGCCTGCGCCAGACACGCCGCAGCGAGCGCGCCGGCCGCGATGTTGTCACCGCGCGCGTGATCCCCTGGGACTGGGACCAGTACACCAATGTCATCGAGGTGGGGTTGAAGAATATGCGCGACGGTGTCGAGTACAGCCTGACGCACAACGAGGTCTACGACACGTTATTCACCCGGCAGCAGGGGATGGTGGTGAGGGTCCGGGGGCAGGTGAGCCGGGACTCCGACGGGTTCTACAACATGACGGTGAACGCAATACTGCCGCCGGATACGACCACGGCGGCTAAAGCAGCTGGAGCAGGCAATCCCTGATAAGTTTCTGCAATGTCAAATCAATGCGGAGGCGCTCCAATGTCAGAGCAGGAAAAGCTCGTAAACCGTCGTTCCTTCCTCACCATCGGCAGTTCAGTGCTCGGCTCTGTCGCTCTGTTGTCCGCCTGTGCGCAGAAAGCGCCGGTCCAGGAGGCCGCCCCGGCCATGCCCGCACCTGAGGTCCCGCTGACCGCGCACCCGCCCCTGGCGGCCACCCAGTTCCCGGCGGATGAGCCCTATCTGGGTTTCCGCATGGGCGTGCAGAGTTACTGTTTCCGTAATTTCAAGACCTTCGATGAGCTGACCGCCAAGCTGAAGGAACTCAGCCTGGCGCACGTGGAAATCTGGCCGGACGGCCACCTGCCGATCGACACCCCCCTGGACCAGGTGAAAGACTTCGCCGAAAAGATCAAGGCCATCGGGATGAGCATCGACGCCTGCGGTGTGGTGGCGTTCGATAACGACGAGGCCAAGGCGCGCCAGATATTCGAGTACGGCAAGGCCCTGGGCGTGCTGGCGATCAGCGGTTCGCCCAAGCCTGGCTCGCTCCAGATGGTGGACAAGCTGGCCAACGAGTACGGCCTGCCGGTGGCGATCCACAACCACGGCCCCGAGGACCCGATTTTCGGCTCCTACGAGCAGGTGCGCACCGCCATGCTCCAGACCTCCAACATGGTCGGTTTCTGCATGGACTGCGGCCATTTCTACCGCGCCGGGGTCGACCCGATGCTGGCGCTGGACGAGTTCTCGAACCGGGTCTACGGCATCCATCTGAAAGACCTGATGCCGGACGCGGACGGCAAGTGGAAGGACGTGGTGGTGGGCACGGGCAAGATCGACCTCGTAGCCCTGCTCGACAAGCTGGATGAGATCGGCTTCAAGGGTTACCTCTCCCTGGAGTACGAATCCGACCCGGACAACCCAGTTCCTGCCATGCTGCAGTGCCTGGACAATATCAAGGCCGCCGCGGCCAAGATCAAGGCCCAGGCCTGAAACGTAATCCGGACGTGAAAACAGCTGTAGACAGAAAACAGAAAGGCCGGGGCATCCACCCCGGCCTTTCCTGTTTCCGGTTCGTCGGGCGTTTATTTCGCCTTGTCCGCGGTGCGGAAACTGAACACCCCGCTCCAGGGCCCGATCGCCCCGCGGCTGTCGCGGGCTCGGACTTTCCAGTAGTAGGCCGTGCCGGGGTTGAGGAAACTGGCCGGCACTTTCCAGGTGGTGGCGGATGAACCCAGGCTGCGGTAGAGGCTGGGCGAGAGAGGCCAGCGGCAGTCGGGCCGCAGGCTCACCAGCACCTGGTAGTCGGCCGTGCTGTCGGCCGGGTCGGGGTCGAGCGCGGCTTTCCAGCCAAGGACAGGGGCCAGGGACTTGACTTCGCCGCTCACCAGGGCAGTCTCCACCGCCTGCGGCGGGTGGTTGCCGCCCTTTTCGCGCCAGGTATGGGTGATCCGCACCCGGCGGGGTCCAGGGCTGCTGTCGCGGTAGCGGATGACGTTTCGTCCCAGGCTCAGCGCGGGAAGGCTGTGCGGGGAGACCTGAATGTCGGTCACCGCCCGGAAACCGTCCACCCCCGACTGGCTTTGGCTTTCGGCGCGGCCCTTGAACCGGAACACGATCTCGTAGTTGTAGAGCGGCTCGGCTTTGAGGATCGCCGGGTCCAGGTCCAGCTCGATGTCCTGCGTGCCGGAACCCCATTCCCAGTTGTAGAGCGGTGTACTTTCCTCGCCCCCGCCGAAACCGACCGCCGCCATCTCACCGTCCTCGCCGCCCTTGACCAGACGGCAGAAAAAGCGCCCGCCCACGATTGGCCAGGGGCTGTCGAGATGAAGGTTGGCACGGGAGGGACGGTTGTAGAGCACGCGGTCCTGGAGGTAGAGCGGGTGGAGCGCCGGGCTGATTCCGTCCTGCGCCCGCGTGGCGGCGTTCTCGCCCACCTCGATATAGGGGGCCAGGTCGATCCGGCTCAGGTCCGGGTTCCACTCCAGGCGGCCGTTGGCGTAGGTCTGTGGGGCCAGCGGGTCGGCGTCCGGCGACTCAAACTCGCCCAGGCGCGGCTCCCACCAGCGGGTCAGGCTTTCGCCCGGCTTGAGACTCAGGCCCATGCTGTAGTCGCGCTTGTTCTGGTACTGGTAGCCGTCCGATATCCAGTTGTTCTTCTCGGTGATCAGGTAGCGCACGAACTGGATGTTGCGCCCGGGCGGATCATCCCGTCGCACCCAGGGGTCACGCACGTGGATGGTGCGCTCGATGAGCCAGGGGTCCTTCTCCAGCTCGGCCATACTGGCGATTGTGCGGTTGTCGCGCCCCAGGTAGAACACTTTCACATTGGCGTCCAGCATGTGCCAGGCGCCGTTCCAGAACACCTCGTTCACTGTGTGGCCGGCAATCTCCCAGACCCGCACTGTCACGCCCACCTCGCGGCAGAGCGCCTCGACCCAGCTCGCCGCGTGACCACAGATTCCGTAGCCGTAGCCGTTCAGCCCGCGCACAGGCTGGAGCGCGCTGTCATCGTGGGGCGAGCGCTGGAAACGCCGCCAGGCCAGCCAGTCCCAGATAGCCAGAGCCTTTTCCTCATCCGTGCCGCAGCCGGCGGTGATCTCGGCGGCGAGGCGGTGAATGTCGAACCAGTCGAACTTACCGTTGACAGTGACCCAGGGGTCGACCACGGCGGAGTCGCCCAGATTCTCGATCTTGATTTCTACATTCTGCGGGTCGAGAGTGCCGCCCACCTCGATCTCGTACTCCTCCTGGCCCGTGGTGATCTCGCGGCTGAACGTTTTAAGTTCGCCTGCGGATTCCTCCTGAGGCGCGGCGAGGGTTTGCGCAGCGAACAGGGCGAGGGCCGCGGCCAGGGCGGGGAGAATTCTCGTGATGCGCATGGCCTGTCTCCTTTTTTTGAATATAATTGCACGATGCAATTAATATGAGAATACACTGTCCAACCATTTGGGCCAATAATAGGCCGGTGAGCCTAAAAGTCAAGCTCCAATTAAGCTCGAACGAATTCAACGGAGACAGTTTGCAATCACGTTTGTCATCATCCGTTCGAGTGCGTAAACCAAAAGGGCGCGAGGGTTTGCTATCCCCCGCGCCCGTCTGAATGTCTTGTATCATTCAGTTTTTACTGTCAGGAGACTGACTCTCCCAGCCGCTCCAGCAGCAGGTAGCTCGCCAGGGCCATGAACCCGAAACGCAGCCGCGGCGGGGCCTCGCGCGCTATCCGGGCGCTGTCGCGCAAAAGCACCTCGAGGTAGCAGGCCTTGTCCCCGCCCAGGGCGTTCACCCGCTGCAGAAGACTGATAAGCTTTTCAGGGGCCTCACGGCTCAGGGCCGCGGTCTCGGCCATGGCAGCGCGCACCAGGGATGCGTCCCCGGCGCTCACACGTTCGCCCAGGCCATCGAGGCCCTTTTCCAGCTCGTGCGCCAGCACATCCAGCCCCTGCTGGGCGCTGCGGTTGTAAAGGGTCATCAGCCGGAAATGCTCCTCCTGACGGCCCAGCAGGGCGAACACCGCGTGCATGATCTCATCCAGCTCGGCCGGGAGCATCAGCGGGTTGAGTTTTTCCAGCAGCAGGGTCACGTTCTCCCGTTCGCCCATATCGTAAATCGCCCGCGCGCCATGGATGGTCAGCCGCGGGTTGTAGGTCAGGCGGAATATCTCCTTGATCCGCGGGTAGCTCTGGCTGTCCTGCATCTGGGCCAGGGCCTGCATGGCTTTGCCCTCGAGGAAGAAATCGTTCGAGTGCAGGCTTTCGCGCAGCGTGGTAATCGCCTCGTTAACCCGGTGCTTGCCCAGAATGTCGGCGGCCAGCCAGGCGGTCGAGAACTCGCCGTCCTTGACCTCCTCGATCAGCCGCCAGGACGCCTCCGGGCCGAACTCTATCCGGTCCAGGGCCTCCAGGGCCGCGGTGCGCAGGGTGAACAGGGGGCTGTCCAGGTATTCGAGCAGGGTGCGTTCGCTCACCTCGCTGCGCAGGTCGGCCAGGCGGTCGATCAGCTCGTGGGCGCGCTCGAGCTGCGGGGTTTCGGCCAGTTCCTGCACGTTCATCAGGGCACGCCAGTCACGCAGGCTGAACATCATGCCCAGCACCTCGCGCACTTTCCGCTCGGCCAGGGGCCGCAGCCTCATCACCACACCCAGTCCGACCAGGGCGGCCACAATCACCAGGCCGAAATAGGTGCGGTAGATATCCATTCCGCTTAGGCCCAGACGGTCCAGGGTCTCCAGCACGCCGCCGCCCAGGAAAGTGCCGACCAGGCCCGCCGCCACACCCTGAATCACCAGGATCAGCACGGAGATGTTGAGCACGCTCTCGCGGCTGGCCGTGTTCAGGAAATAGTGCGCCAGGGCGATCTGCAGGCTGACCGTGCAGTATCCGGCCACAAAGAACAGGGTCCCGGCGTGGAGATAGTTGAGACGCGCGGGCGCAACCGCCCAGAACAACGCCACCAGGGCGAAACCCAGCAGGTTGATTATCATCACCGGCCGCGGTCCCGACCGGTCGATGAGCAGCGAGTTGAAATAGCCCGCGGCCGCCTGCCCCAGCACCTGGAGCACCACGAAGATCAGGGCCAGACGGTCGGCGATGTG
Organism: uncultured Gemmatimonadales bacterium; assembly: GCA_964386505.1. Classification (GTDB taxonomy): domain Bacteria; phylum Gemmatimonadota; class Glassbacteria; order GWA2-58-10; family GWA2-58-10; genus JAJFUG01. The sequence continues at coordinate 12,079 of CAYLSM010000036.1, read as the reverse complement.
GTAGCCGTTTTTGACCGTGAGCACCTGGAACGGCAGCACCAGCTGGATCACGCTGGAGGCCGCGGCCCAGGCCAGGATCAGCTTGAGAAGGCGACGGTCGGCGTAGAGCAGTGAGAAGGCCTTGAGCATCGGTTCCCGGCTGGAGTTTTTCGGCCCGCTCGACTCCGGTATGCTCCACATGATCGCCGAGGCGATCATCCCAAGGATAACTCCGGTGGCGATCACCACCTGGAAATGCCCGAACCCGGGCTTGGCCCCGAGCCAGAAACTGGCCGCCACCAGCATGGCCAGCATCCCGATGTAGAACGAGTACTGCCACTGCCCGATGAACCGTCCGCGGTCCTCCGGGCTGGTCATGTCGTTGATCAGGATATTCTCGGCCGAAAGGCCCATGGCCCTGAAAGCGAAGAAAATGAACGCAGCCACGAGCAGGAATGTCAGTCCCAGACTGGGGGAGACCCGGGTCCAGATCACCGGGGCCAGAATGAACGAGGCTGCCACCAGGTTGCGTATCGACCAGCAGGTGCTGTAGGTGCGGGCTGCACCCCAGCGCCCCACCAGCAGCTTACCGGGCAGGATGAACACCATCGTTATGTACATGTAGCTGGACAGAAGGCCGACCTGGAAATCGTTGGCCCCCAGCTTGAGACTGAAAAGCACCAGCACGCTTTCGGCCAGCAGTGCATAGGAAAGGGCGTTGGTGGTCGAAAAAGCGAGGAAGCGCCGCTGGGCCGCGCCTTTCTGCACCCGCGACAGACGTTCCGGAAACAGTCTTGCCATTTTGCAATTCCACTTTCTTGAAAAAATTGCCACTCCAGTGAGCAAACAGAAATTCAAGACATAAAATACACTATTTGCGTCTGATTTTCAATTCTAAGCTCCGCGGGGCGGTCCGGCCGCGTGCAAAGTGACGCACCGCTCTGTAACCCAAGGCGTTTACTGCGGTTGACTTAAGACAGGTTTCAGTGTAAATTTCAACGTTCAATTTCACGCCCGTAAAGTATGAATAACTGTCAATAAAAATCGACCCGGAGTAGAACGCAATGGCTGGCAAGCAGATCGAATCGGTGATGGACAAGCTGGTGAGCCTGTGCAAACGGCGCGGGTTTATCTTCCAGAGCAGCGAGATATACGGCGGGCTGAACTCATGCTGGGACTACGGCCCGCTGGGCGTGGAGCTCAAGCGCAACATCAAGGATTTCTGGTGGGACTGGATGACCCGCCGCCGCGATGACATCGAGGGTCTGGATGCCTCGATCCTGATGAGCCCGCGGGTCTGGGAGGCCAGCGGCCACGTGAGCGGGTTCACCGACCCGCTGGTCGACTGCAAGAACTGCAAGCAGCGTTTCCGCGCCGACCACCTCCCCGCCGGCAGCAAGGTCTGCCCGGCCTGCGGCAAGGAGACCCTGACCGAGGCGCGCCAGTTCAACCTGATGTTCAAGACATTCATGGGACCTGTGGAGGAGGCGGCCAGCCAGATCTACCTTCGCCCCGAAACAGCCCAGGGCATCTATGTCAATTTCCTGAACGTCCAGACCGCCATGCGTCGCAAGGTCCCGTTCGGCATCGCCCAGATCGGCAAGGCGTTCCGCAACGAGATCACCCCGGGCAACTTTATTTTCCGCACCCGCGAGTTCGAGCAGATGGAGATGCAGTTCTTCGTCAAGCCGGGCACGGAGGAGGAGTGGTTCGAGAGCTGGAAAGCCGACCGCATGGAGTACTACAAGGCCCTGGGCCTCGACCCGGCCAAGCTGCGTTTCCATCCCCACGGCCCGGGTGAGCTGGCCCACTACGCCAAATCGGCTGCGGACATCGAGTTCGAGTTCCCGTTCGGCTGGCAGGAGTTGGAGGGCATCCACAACCGGACCGATTTCGACCTCAAGCGCCACAACGAGTACAGCGGCAAGGAAACGCTCAGCTATTTCGACGAAACGACCAGCGAGCGTTTCGTGCCCTACGTGATCGAGACCTCGGCCGGCTGCGACCGCACGCTGCTAACCTGCCTGGCCGGCGGCTACGATGAGGAGGAGGACCGCGTGGTGCTGCGCCTGTCCCCAAAGATCGCCCCGATCAAGGCCGGCGTGTTCCCGCTGGTCAAGAAGGAGGGCATGGTCGAGGCGGCCCAGGATGTTTACAACCGCCTACGCAAGCAATTCCGCGTTTTCTACGACCTGTCGGGCTCCATCGGACGTCGCTACCGCCGCATGGACGAGGCCGGCACGCCGCTCGGGATCACCGCGGACGGCCAGACTATGGAAGACAACACCGTGACAATCCGCGAGCGCGACTCCATGGCCCAGCACCGGGTTAAGATCGACGAGGTGGTGGCCTGGGTCGAGCGCTTCATCCAGAACGGCTCCCCGGCTGTCTGAGTAATGCGCACGGACAAAAATGAATAATGCAGATAGGGGCGACCGACCGGTCGCCCCTGTTGCTGAAGGAGATCGCATGTCGTTTCAACTGCTGGACCTCGGCCCGGAGGATTTGCACCGCGAGCTGGGCGACGCTCTGGCCGGCTGGGGTGAGAAACCTTTCCGGGCCAAGCAGATCCTGCGCAACATCTACCAGCGTGGAGTACTCGATTTCGAGGCCATGACCGACCTGTCTCTGGCCCTGCGCGCCAGGCTGGCCGAGCGCTACAGCCTGACGCCGATCACACTGGCTGGCGAGAGCGAGTCGGTGGACGGGACGGTCAAGAAACTCTGGTGCCTGGAGGATGGGGCCCTGGTTGAGAGCGTGGTCATTCCGATGGAGAAGGGCCACTCCACTTTCTGCCTCTCAACACAGAGCGGCTGCCCGATGCGCTGCTCGTTCTGCGCCACCGGAAAGATCGGCGCCGGGCGGAACCTGACAGTGGGCGAGATCGTGGCCCAGGCCCTGGTGATGACCGGCGGTGGACGCGCCGGCTGGACCGCCGGTCCGGGCGAGGACAACCCGGCCGCGCCCAATCTGGTGTTCATGGGCATGGGCGAACCGTTCCTCAACTACGACAACCTGGCCACCGCCCTCAGGGTGCTGAACCACAACGACCTTATGCAGGTGGGCGCGCGGCGGATCACAGTCTCCACTGTGGGTCTGCCCGAGGCGATCCTGCGTTTCTCGCGCGATTTTCCGCAGATGAAGCTGGCGGTGAGCCTTCACGCCGCCCACGAGCGCCTGCGCCGCCAGCTCATGCCGGGAGCGGGCAAGATTCCCCTGGAGAGCCTGATCGAGGCCTGCGCCGAGGCGCACAAGATCACCAACAAGCGGATCACGTTCGAGTACCTGGTCATTCCGGGGATCAACGACAACGAGGAGGACATCGCCGCTCTGGCCGCGCTCAGCCGGCGGGTGCTGTGCAAGTTCAACCTGATCCCTCTGAACCCCGTGCCGGGTCTGCCCTACCGCGCTCCGCGCCACGAGGAGCTGAACCGTTTCCAGGAGGCCCTGCTCAAGGCCTCGCTCTGCGCGGTCACCCTGCGCAAGAGCCACGGACGGGACATCGAGGGCGCCTGCGGGCAGTTGGCCGCGGGTGGACTTGGGCAGGGGTGAGGGAAAGTATCCCCCTTCGATCTGTGGCAGGAATTAAGAGTAAGGGGCTCGGCGAGCCGTGCCCCTGCGTTTTCAGCGCCAAACTGAGAACTCATGCATGCAATAAAAGGCCGGCCCCTGAAGCTTCAGGGACCGGCCTTTTCGCTTTCGGCTTGTCTCAGACTAAATCAGCGGGCTGGCTCGAACACGGCCACGTAGCCGCCGCCCGACGCCAGGTTGATCTTCAGGGCCTGGGTGCCGGCGATCTGCTGCTCGCTCGCGGCCACGTCCTCGGGGTTGGCCTCGGCCTTGGCCCCGTCCGCCCAGACTTTCATGTTCCAGTTGCCGCTGCCCAGGATGTCGCTCAGCGGGACCTCGATCTCGCGGGCATCCCAGTCGGTCATGGCGCCCAGGTACCAGAGGTCGCCTTTCTTGCGGGCCAGGACGATGTAGTTGCCGATCTCACCCTGGATGAACTTGGTCGCATCCCAGGTGGTCGGGACCTGCGAGATGAAATCCATCCCGGCGGCCTTGTTGGCGTTGACCGGGGCATCGGCCATCACCTGCAGCGGGGACTCGTAGACCACGAACATGGCCAACTGATGGCAGCGGGTGCCCTGGCTCATCGGGTCGATGTCAACCGGCTTGAACCCTTTCTGCGTGGCGTTGTTGAACGCGCCCGGGGTGAAATCCATCGGGCCGACCAGCATGCGGGTGTAGGGGATGGTGACATCGTGCTCGGGGTCGGTGTTGGTGCTCCACTTGTCGTACTCCAGGCCCATGACCGCCTCGCGGGTGATCAGGTTGGGCCAGGTGCGGCGCTCGCCGGTGGGCTTGTAGGCGCCGTGGAAATCGACCAGCAGGTGGTGATCGGCGGCCAGGGCCACCACATCGTGGTAGAACTTAACCATCTCGGCGTCATCGCGGTTCATGTAGTCGATCTTGACACCGGCCACGCCCCAGCTCTCATACAGTGGGAAAGCCTTGTCCATCTGCTTCTTGACATTTTCCCAGTTGAGCCAGAGCAGGATTTTCACGCCCTTGCCGGCGGCATACTTGACTAACTCGGGAATATTCACGCCTTCCACTCCGACCGCGGTGATATCGGCCTCGGGGTCCTTGTCCATGCCGTACCAGCCGGCATCGACCAGGAAATACTCGAACTTCTGGTCAGCGGCGAAATCGACATACTTCTGGTAGGTTTCGTTGCTGAAAGCACCCTGCTCCGGCTTGCCGCGCTTGCCCTCGACCAGACGGCCGCTCCACCAGTCCCAGGTGGCCTTGCCCGGCTTAATCCAGGAGACATCCTGCACCTTGGAGGGCTCGTTGAGGCAGAGGACCAGGTTGGACTCGATCAGCTTGCCCGGGGTGTCGGCGATCATGATCACGCGCCAGGGCGACTTGAACGGGACCTGGCCCGAAAGCTTCAGCTCTTTCTCGCCCGGCATCGGCACGAGCACGCTGACCAATGTGTTGTCCATTTCGCGAGCGCCGGCCACATACTGGGCGGGGTAGTTTTCAAGCGCCGCCTCGGTGACGCAGATCGCCGGGCCGCCCTCGTACAGGGCCACGAACGGCAGGGCGGCGGTGCTGTCGCGGGACACGCCGGAGACCTTGGTCATTTCATAGCGGAATTCGTAATTCTGGTTGAAGCTGGTGATGAACCCGGCGTACAGGGTCACATCCTCGGGGAACACATAACTGGTCAGTTCGTTGGTCAGGGTGAAATCTTTCAGGAAACCCTTGTGGCCGGCCGAGGGGATAGCGATGTTCGGCTCCTGCTCCGGGAAATCATAGCGGAAAGCCAGGCCCTCGTTGTAGGCGCGGAACGTGAGGTTGAACGTTTTGGCCGGGATTGTCTTCTCGCGCAGGGAGATGACCACCTCGTTGTATTCGGCGCTGACCGAGGATTGCTTGCTCAGCGGGGTGTCGAACTGGTCGGTGCCCTTGGACTCCTTGACGTCCATGATGAGCAGGTTGCTCATCACCACACCGGCCTCGCCGAAATTCACGCCCAGCGAGGATTCTTTCAGCAACTGCTTGCCGCCGTAATACACGCTGTAATACATGTTCTGCCCGTAAGGGTATGGCTGCTCCATCTCCTTGAGCTCGAAACGGGCCTCGACCTTGCCGTCGGGGCTTTTCAGCGAGACTGCATTGCCTTCGTAATACTTACCGCAGGAGAGCAAAAGCAACGTCATCAACACCAGCAGCGAAGCCGTCACGTTGGCCAGGCGTTTAAACATGGAATTCCCCCTGTCCGGTTTTAGCAGTTGTACCGCTTTGTCTTAAGTTTAAGAATTTCAATTTTAAGGAAGAGGATAGCGTTCAAGCAGAAGCAGCAGGGGAAACCACCGCTGACAGCCCTGCCGGATTCACTCAGGTCCAGGGCCGTGCCACGGGCTTTCCCGAAAAGAATTATATAATTTAAACGTCTTTGAAAAGCAACATTTTAGTTTTGTGGCAAAACATATCCGGTTTAAAAAACATTTCTCCCGGTGGGGACCCGGCCGGGCGCTCCGGGACAGTGCCTTAACCGGAGCGCCCGGCCGTCAGAGACGCGGCCTATCAGCGCAGACCGTTCACCTTGAGCTGTATCCAGTAAACTTTTTCCCGGGCGGTGATATACAACTGGTCGAAACCCGCGCCGCCGAAAGTGCAGTTGGTGGGCATGAGCGGGGTGAGGATTTTACCCAGGAGCTTTCCAGCCGGGCTGAACACCTGGACCCCGTCCCCGCAGGCGGCGTACACACGGCCCTCGCGGTCCACGCACATGCCATCCGGGGCGCCGGGGCTGACCAGAGCGAACACGCTGCTGTTCTCGCGCAGGCTGTCGCCCTCCAGACTGAACGAGCGGATGTTGTGCGGCTGGCCGCTGTCGGCGATATAGAGGGTCTTGCGGTCCGGGCTGAACACGATCCCGTTGGGCATGTCGAAACTGTCCACCATCACCTGGGGCTCGCTCTGGCCCGGTTTCAGGCGGAACACGTAGTTGCCCGCCTGCTCCTGGGGCTTTCCCTCCAGGCCGTAGGGCGGGTCGGTGAACCAGACCGAACTATCCGGTCCCACGACCGCGTCATTGGGGCTGTTGAGTTTCTTGCCGAGGTAGGAGTCGCACAGCGGGCGCACCTGGCCGTCCGCACCGGTCAGGCTGACCCGCCGGTTGCCGTGCTCACAGGCCAGAAGGCAGCCGCTGTTGTCCAGGATCAGGCCGTTGGAGTTGCCGCTCGGCTCACGCCAGACTGTGCAGGAATCGGCGCCGGGCTGCCAGCGGTAGATCCGGTTGGCCGGGATGTCGCTGAACAGAAGGTAACCCTCCGCTCCGGCCGGGCCGATCCAGACCGGGCCCTCGGTGAACTGAAAATCGCCGGGGACCTCCATGAGGGCGGCATCCGGCGCCACCACCGATGCAAACTCCGGGTCCAGTGACTGTACCGCCGCCTGGGATTGCTGGGTCTTGGGCTGGGCGGCACACGCCAGCAGGACAAGCCCTGCTGCCAGAAACGCTCTGCGCATCCTTTCCTCCTGACTTGAATGGGAGCCTGGGAAACAGCACGAGAGCCGAACGGCACAAATATGCGCAGACCTTTCTGCTGCCACAAGAGCGAGCGCAACGAATTATTCTTCCCGCGCACCCGGGATGTTGCTTATATTTTCAAAATTCCAGCCTGGAATCCAAACGGAGGAGGTGAGCCGGATGTCTCTGCTGTGGGAATTCGCCCCCGTTATCCTGATCCTGGCCCTGTTTCTGCTCATCACCCGGGTGGGCTCAATCCTGCTCGAGATGACCGGCCTGGACAAGCCAACCGCACAGTTCCAGGCCCTGAGCGCCCTGACCGGCACCGGGTTCACCACCCGCGCCTCTGAAATGGTGGTGGGTCACGAGGTGCGCCGCCGGATCGTGATGGTGCTGATGGTGATCGGCAACGTCGGGCTGGTGGGAAGCGTGGCCGCGCTGATCTCGATTTTCCGGCACACCGGCTACCAGCTCAACCTTATCCGGCTGTTCCTGCTCCTGGTGCTGGGGGTGGGCGCGCTCTGGCTGATGAACCGGAGGAAATTCTGGCGCGCCTGGAACGAACGCCTGGAACTGCTGATCCAGAAAAGCCGGATGTTCCGCAAGAGCACGGTCGAGGAGCTGCTGAATGTCCACGGTGACTACTCGGTTGTGGAAATTTCGGTCCAGGAGCAGGATCGCAATGTGGGACAAAAACTGCGCGACACCGATTTCCGGGCGCGGCAGATTCTTGTCCTGGCGATTGAGCGAGGTGAGAAAACACTCGCCCTGCCAGGTCCGGACGAGATTATCCGTCAGGGAGACAAGCTGCTCTGCTATGGCAATCTGGACAGTATCGCCGACAGCATCATACAATTCTGAGCTCCTGCCGGGTGACCTGACTGCCATCGGCGGTTTGAAACCCGGCGACAAGACAAAGGAAACGGAAAGCGAATGAAAGTCCTTCTGACCGGCGGAGCGGGCTATATCGGCTCGCACGCCAACAAGCTGCTGAACGCAAACGGCATTGAGACCGTGGTGCTGGACAACCTGTCGCGCGGCCACCTGGAGGCGGTGCGCTGGGGCCGTCTGGTGCGCGCCGATCTTCTGGATTACGCCGCCCTGGAAAGCCTTTTTGCCGCCGAGCGGTTCGACGCGGTGATGCACTTTGCGGCTTTCATTTTCGTGGGCGAGTCGGTGGACCAGCCCGAGATGTATTACCACAACAACCTGGCCGGCTCGATCAACCTTCTGCGCGCCATGCGCGCCCACGGGGTGGGCCGGTTCATTTTCTCCAGCACCGCGGCGGTATACGGCATGCCGCAGCGCACCCCCATCGATGAGGAGCACCCCACAGGGCCGATCAATCCCTATGGCTGGAGCAAGTTCATGATCGAGCGCGTGCTGGCCGATTTCGGCGCGGCCTACGGCATGCGCTCGGTGGTGTTCCGCTATTTCAACGCCGCCGGGGCCGACCCGGACTGCGAGACCGGCGAGCACCACGACCCGGAAAACCACCTGGTGCCCCTGGTACTCAAGGCGATCCTGGACCCGAAACGCGAGATCAAAGTGTTCGGCGAGGACTACCCCACGCCGGACGGCACCGCGGTGCGCGACTATATACACGTGCTGGACCTGTCCCAGGCCCACCTTCTGGGTCTTAAGAGCCTGATGGAGGAGAACCGGCCCGGGGTTCCGGCCTGCCGGGTTTTCAATATCGGCAACGGAGCCGGGTTCAGCGTGCGACAGGTGATCGATGCCGCCAGGAGAGTGACAGGTGGCGCCCCGAGGGTGACAGTCGGGCCGCGCCGGGCCGGGGATGCCTCCTCGCTCGTCGCCTCCAGCGACAAGCTGCGCCGCGAGCTGGGCTGGACCCCGCGCTACCCGCGCCTGGAGGACATCATCGCCCACGCCTGGGAGTGGGAGAAGAAGCTGAACGGGGTCAGTTGAACGCAGCCACGAACTTACGGCCTGGAGATGCTGTAAAAATAGAAAGAGCGGAGGCTGTCACCGGCCGCCGCTCTTAGTTTTCCAGAACCAAAGTTTTCCGCTACTGGGTCAAGGGATTGTCGTGCTTGATCTTGGCCCAGAAAGTGGCAAAATTGAACGGCTTGTAGGTCGGGCTCTTCTCGTTATGGCACTGCTTGCAGGTCTTCTCATCCGGCGTGGCCAGGCCGGCGGCGACCGCAGCCGCCTTGTCCTTCATGACCTTGATCGGCGAGTAGTCCTCGCCCGGGCCATGGCAGCTTTCACAGGTCACACCCTCTTCCTGCGAATACTTTACACCCTTCATCTCGGCCGGCGCGTCAAAGCCGGTCACATGGCAGCTCAGGCAGGCTTTGTCGGTCTGCGGATCGGCCACGCCGGCTTTCTTGGCCACCGCCTTGGCCTCATCCGTGGCCAGGGTGGTGAAGGCCTTGGCATGCGCCGAGCCGGCCCAAACGCCGTACTGATTGCCTTTCTTTTCGCCCATGTGGCAGGCTTTGCACTTGCTGGCGCCGGTGAACTTGTGCTGATAGGTCGCCGCGCCGGCCAGACCGGCGAAAGCGAGAGTCAGCACTGCCACACTGACTGCTGCGATAATTCTTTTCATCTGCACCTCACGGTTTGTGGACAGGTCGGCCGGGAAATCTGCCAATTAAACGATAATACTTCGCGAAAGTTTCTGCAAACGCCCCGGCCGATCCATCCGTCACGGCCAGAGGATTAAGCCTTGATCAACTGCTTGTCGAAGTCCCAGAACACGGCGGACTGGGTCTGGATAGAGCGGTTGACCATGTGCGCCACAGCGGCGGCACGGTGGCCGACCTCGACGCACTCGTAGGGCTGCTTGCGGCTCTGGATCGCAGCCAGCCAGCTCTTCACGTGGGCCAGGGTCGACTCGTCGCCCGGCTCGAACGGGATCTGCTCGCTCTTGGCGGCGGCCTCGCGGGCCTTGGCCGCGGTCTCGTAGGCGATCAGCTTGGGATCGGCGTAGTAGGCCTGCTCCAGCTTGCTCGGCCAGGAGCGCACCACCCAGCGGTCGTCCTCCATCGGGGTCTCGGGGAAGAAAGTCAGGTTCTCGCCGATGACCAGGCTGCCCTCAGTGCCCAGGATCTGGAACCCGTCACCGTTGGAGAGCGTGTTGTTGAACGTGGTGGACATGTTGACCATGAAACCCTCGCGGTAGGCGAGCGAGGCATTCACGGTGTCGGCCACGTCGCGGCTCGACTTCCAGCGGTACAGCCCGCCCATGCCCATGACCATCTGCGGGGCGGCCACGCCCATCACGTAATGGATCGTGGTGGCCAGGTGCACGAACAGGTCGGTGGGGATGCCGCCCGAATAGTCCTTGTAGCAGCGCCAACGGAAGAAGCGCTCGAGGTTGAACGGAAGCTGCGGCGCCGATCCCAGGAACTGCTGCCAGTTCACGGTCTGCTCGCTGGCGTCCGGCGGGATCGGGTAGATCCAGGCGCCGCCGGCGGTGTTGCGGTTGTAATAGGCGCGGACCATCGTGATCTGGCCAAGCTTGCCGGAGGCGATGACTTCCTTGGCCTTCTTCTGGGCGTTGGTCGAGATGCCCTGGCTGCCGACCTGGAGGATACGGTCGCTGGCCTTGACCGCGTTGATAAGGCTGATACCCTCATCCACGGTGAAGGTCAGTGGTTTTTCGATGTAAACGTCCTTGCCGGCCTGGATTGCCTCGATGGCCATCTTGATGTGCCAGTGGTCTGGGGTGGCGATCACCACGGCGTCGATGCTCTTGTCGCCCAGGATCTTGGTGTAATCGTCATAGGCCTTGGGACGGCCGCCGCAGCGCTCGATGGCCCGCTCGACACGGCCCTTGTAGGCATCGCAGATCGCCACGATCTCGAACTCCGGGACCGTGACCATCGCGTCCATGATCTGCTGCGGACGGGCGCCGGCGGCGATGTAGCCCACCGTGATCTTGTCCGAGGGCGGCACCGCGGCGTTGACCATATTGGACCGCGTTCCCAGTGCCAGAGCGCCCAGGCCCGCACCGGCTGCCCAGGCTGAATTTCTCAGAAATCCGCGCCGGCTGATGTCTTTCCCCTGCTTCGATGCCATATGACAGCCCCCTGTCTGTTGTCGGACGGCACAAAAACACCGTCCCATGATATGGTGAATTGGACTGCGGAGTAGACCTGCCTATTCAAACGGAATTCTTACATTGGGATGGATGGCCCCCCTGAGTTCTCCGTCAGGACCGGGGAGGGACCGGGTGCGGGAGGCCTGCCGCGCCACGGCTGTCCGGAGAAACTGTTTGGCTGTAACCAGTTACAGCTAAGATCAGCGGTGAGTTCCAGCATAATCAGTCCGGGCGGTATTGTCAATGTTTTTCGGGCCGCCCTGCCGTCACCAGGGCTCAGGACCGGCGCGCCTTTGGCCCGGTTCTTGCCTTATATTCAGGCTCAAGCAACGGCGCCGCAGGAAAAAGGTTTGAGACATCCGCGCAAAGTTATTATCTTTATCCAGCCGCCGCTCCGGAACTCCGGGGCTGTGTGTGGGTATCGTGTGACGGCGGACAATTTTCCTGTTTTCGAATTACAATCGAGCCGGTGAGGATCGATGACCTCAATCTCAGCAGTGAAGCCCGGAGCATTGCTCCTGGCCGTGGCCTGTCTCTGTTTTGCCGGCGCCGCCCGGGCGCTGGACTTTAAGTCCCTGGGGGCCTCGCCCGCCCTGGGACGCTCCCACAGCCCGCACAGTGCGATGCCCAACCCGGATGCCCCGGCGCTCAAGGCGTTCATGGGCGGAGCCCCGGCCGGCACGCAGCTCGCCGCATCGCAGTGGCCGCTGCACCTGAAGATCGGCGTGGTGCGCGTGCAGTTCAAGCCAGACAACAACCCACTGACTACCGGCACCGGCACCTGGGGTGACATCCCGTTCTTCACTTTCGATGCCGCGGGCAACATAGTCCAGGACAACAGCATTGATTCCAGGGCCAAGCTGTATGTGCAGCGTAACCTGCTCTGGGCCAGCCAGTACTATCAGGCGGTCAGCCAGGGCAAAGTGGTTCTGGAGGTGCCCGACACCCTAACCGACATCTCGGCCATCTACACCCTGGACAAG
>CAYLSM010000035.1:0-29715 GCA_964386505.1 uncultured Gemmatimonadales bacterium | reverse complement strand
CGGTCCTGGCCGCAGCCCGGACCGGGGCGCCGCGCAACCGGGTCTACCCGCTGGGCTGCGCCTGGCTCAACCGCCGCGGCTGAGCTTGCCTTTGTCAGGGAATGTTCTGGATAACGATCTGGCCCGGATGGTTGTTCAGGTGGGTCTGCCAGAGCACCGCTCCGCCGGAGGCAAGGCAGCTTATCATGCCGTCGCCGCCGGTTACGTACAGGCTCTGGTCGGTCCGGTTCCAGAACAGGTCGGTGGGATGGCCGAGGTTGTGGACCTGCGCGCGGACATTCTTCTGGTCGTCGATCTCGTAAACGATATCCGCATCCATGTCCGCTACCCAGCAGACATCCGCCGCGTCATCGGTGGCTATATCCTGCGGGTTGCTGAAAATTTTCAGGCTCCAGTCCACGTCGTCAAGCGTCAGGTGGAATATCGCCTTGGCGTCATAGTCCAGCACCCAGGCCTGGCTGTTCGCATCGATCCCGGAAACCACTTTCTCCGGGCTGATGAACGCCGAGTGGGTGATTTCCCGGATCACTCCGTTTGATTCCAGGTACAGCATCCTGCTCTCGTCCGTAGCCACCCAGGCCCCATTGTTCCTGTAATCCAGCTCAATCCACATCGGGTACACATCCGTGCGGTAACTGGTCTCCAGCTCGCCCGTGCGGCTGAGCCGGAAAATCGTGCTGTTGAGCGCCCAACTCGCGAGCCAGAGGTCACGGTTTAAAATATTGAAGCGGAAAGCCGCGGACTGTCCGAGGTTGCCCTGGTCCAGCACATAGCTGCCGTCGAGATAGAAACGGTAAATCTTGGCCGTAACCGCATCCAGCACCCATATTTCGTTGTTGTCCGGGCGGACCTGGATATCCTGCACGAAATTGAAGTCGTATTCCATATCGTAGCGCTGATCCCGGAAATCAGGGGTCAGGCGGGTCACCACGGTGCGGTCGTAGTTCGATATCCAGACCAGAGACGGGCCGGGGGTGGCCCGGTCGCTCTCGGTGGCGGGGCGCTCGGCGCTATCCTTGAGCACCAGGCGCAGACGGTACTCGTAGGTGGTGCCGTTCTTGGACTGGGAGTCGAGGAAACTGGTGCGGTCCAGGGAAAGGACACTGTCCGAGATGACAGTCGTATCCGTGCTCCCGACAGTCACGCGCTGCACCTGCACGCCTTTCACGTCCTCATAATCCAGAGGATCCCAGGAAAGCAGCACCTGGCTGTTTCCGGCCAGGGCGTTGAAACCGGCCAGCCGCTGTCCGGCGTCCGGGTTTTGCGGATCGAACGGGTTGGAGCGCGGACGGTCCGTGCAGGACAGGGCCAGGGCGACCGAGAGGGCCAGCACTGCAGCCAGAGTGTTTCTTCTGTGGAACGGTACCGGCAATTCAGTTCTCCACGCGCCTCGCGGCGTCAGAATTCGTAGGTAAGCTCCAGCCCCCGGGCCGAGTTGACCAGGGAGAGCGGACTTCTGCTACCTGCGCTACCCGGTCTCCGGATCACGAGCTTGCGGATCACGAAATAGCCGAACGCCCCGATGGAGACATTCCCGGCGATGAAAGCGGCCTTGGACAGACGGTCATTGTGCAGCGCGTCCTGGTAGGCTTTCTCTCGGTCGACCGAGCCCGCCAGGTGCAGGTAGCGCTCGTAGCTGTCATCGGCTTTCCGGTTATAGACCGCGCCCGTGGCCAGCAGAGCCACCCCGGTGCCGAGTGAGATCAGCATCCGCGGCTGGGCGAGCTGTTTAAGTGGCGAAAACACGTTGGCCGTCTCGATATCCGGGCTTTCGATTTCCTCACCGCTCGACTGCTGGAGGGCGGCGAAGACAAGTTCGTTCCCGGAGCCAAGGTCATCCAGACGGAACGAGCGGGCCTGGTAACCCCGTAGACTGAAAGTCAGAGAATCCCCCTGGCCGGCGAGAAGGAGGTAATCACCCGGAGTGCGGCCCAGAGTCCGTCCGCGGTAAACGATCCGCGCATCCTGCGGCTCTGTACGAAGGCGGAACACCCGGCAGGCGGTGAGGTCAATCGTGCGCGCGCCGGCGGCCCCCAGCGAGAACGGGTACTCCAGGTAGCGGTGCGCCCAGCGGGTGTCACTGTACGAGGGGAAGAAACTGATCAGGTGCTCTCCGGGAGCGATATCCAGGGTGGTGGTCCCGGAAACGCTCAGGGTGTCGTAATCCAGCAGAATCACCCCGCTGTCCGGCACAAGGGTCAAGCGACCGGGCATGTCCTCGGCACGCAGCGCGGCCGCCGCAGCCAGGCACAGGCCGAGACAGAGCCAGAACCCGGGCCTGGACTCAATCCTTTTTATGGCGCAGAGCATAGACCGAACCCCGATCCGAGCAATAGAATACGTACTGTCCGTAAACCAGCGGTGAGGCGCTGAAACCCTCTTTGATCATGTTCTGCCATAGACGCTCGCCGCTGTCCCGGTCGAACGCCGCCATCTGGCCGCTCTTGGTGGCGGTGAACACATATTTTCCGGCCAGCGTGGGGGTGCTGATCGAAACCCCGTCCAGGCGGATCCGCCACTTTTCCGTGCCGTCCCCGGCCGAAAGGCGGATCAGGTTTCCCTCGCGCGAAGCCAGGAACAGGTTGCCATCCTGCCAGGACGGGCCGCAGAAGAAATGCTGGCCGGTCTTGATCTCCCAGACTTTTTGCAGGCTTTCCATGTCCACGCATACCACCCGGCCGTCGCTCAGGCACAGGTAGAGCCGGTCCCCATCCGAGGCCAGGTCGCCCAGCAGAGTGTGGCCCAGGTCGAGCTTGCCCACCTGGCTGCCGTTCTCCACCGCAACCTTGTAGATCACGCCCTGTAAGCTCGGGATGAAAAGGTACGGCTCCTCGAACACGGGTGCGTACTCGAATGTCCCCTTGAGCTGGGCCTGCCACTGGCGCACCCCGGTTTCCGGGTTGAAACAGATCACCTTGCCGGTCTGGATGAAAAGGAACATCTGGTCTTTTTCCAGGATCGGCGCGGCATCCGCGGGGCCGTAGTCGCGGTTCTGGTACCGGTGTTTGGTGTTGATGTCGGTCACGTAGACCCGGCCGTCCGGCAGGTCAGTGGTGAAATAGAACTTGAGGTTGGAGATATTGACCGCGCCGCTGACCGCGCCCTTGTAAGTGCGCAGGAATATCTGACGTCCGGTGTCGCGGTTGTAGCAGATCAGACGGCGGTCGCGGCTGGCGACGAAAACGAAGCTGTCGGCCGCGCAGGGGGTGTTGCCGATCGAGCGGGCGTCCCTCTTTTTCCAGGCTATTTCCAGAGGCAGGCTGATATCCGGTTTCAGCGCGGAACTGCGTCCGTAGTCGGCCTTGTAGACCCGCCATTCGGCCTGGTCGTCGCTGAACCAGCCGGCATGCTCCTCGGCCCGAAGGGAAGTGAGAGCGGGCCAGCCCGACAGCACGAGCATTGCGGCGAGTGCAAGACGCCGTAGCCTGAAAGGAAATGTATTTTCGGTCATGCTCCGTTTCCGGGACACGGGCCAGAAAGTGACTAATTAATTGAAGTGCTTAACAATATAGCTCTCCGAACGCGCAAGTCAAAGCATCCCGGCGTTGACTGCGGCTGCGGCAGGCGCTAAATTCGCCCTGTGGACCCATCCGCGCTTCTTACCCGTCCCGGCCGCTCATTCGGTTCTACATCCGGACTGGGCCTTTGTTCCGTTTTTGCGGGAAGAGCCTGTGAATCGAGAGGGTTGGAGCAGCCATTCTGCGGGGGCGGCATGAACTATCATCTGCTGGCGGTTGGCAAGCTGCGCGACCGTTCCGTGGTGTCGCTGTGCGAGGAGTACGCCAAGCGGCTGAACCGCGGCGGGACGAATCTGGTTGTGGAGGAGGTGCGCCAGGAGCAGAAAGTCTCCGAGCCGCTGCGGGTGATCGAGCGCGAGAGCGCCCGCTTGCGTGAGCGTGTCCCCAAGGGGGCTTTCCTTGTGGCCCTGGACCCGGCCGGCGAGGCTGTCAGCTCTGAGGAGCTGGCCGCGCGCCTGGAGCGTCTGGGCCTGGAGGGAAGATCGCGGGTGGCGTTCCTGATCGGCGGGGCGCTGGGCCTGGAGCGTGCGCTCGTGAAAGAGGCCGACTGGTCGCTCTCGCTCTCGCGGATGACTTTTCCCCATGAACTGGCCCGGCTGATATTTCTGGAGCAGCTCTACCGAGCCGACAGCATCCTGCGGGGGGAGCCCTACCATAAGTGAGACTTTGGCAAAAGGGGTGTATCTCTACCGTTTCCGCCTGGAGAGAGATTGTTCACTCGCAATCGGGCGGCTCGGGGTTTTCTCGTTCCGGCCGGGCTGTTACATTTATGCAGGCAGCGCTCTGGGCGGGCTGGAAGCACGTCTGAGCCGCCACCGGCGATTCAACTCCGGGGACCGGCCGCACTGGCACATAGATTGGCTTTCCGCCAGGGCGTCAGAGAAAAGTTTCGCCGTGGTGCACACAACCCAACGCCTGGAATGCGAGCTTGCCCGGGCCGTGGCGGGGCTGCCCGGCGCCGTGACAGCAGCGCCCGGGTTCGGGGCCTCGGACTGCCGCTGCGCCACGCACATTTTCCGGCTGGAACGGCCGCAGTGGCCGCGCTTTCCCGGTCTTGTGCCCTGGCCGTAATGGTTTGTAAGCGAGAGTATATTCAAAATATGAACTGGTACGAAAAGACATTCGGCAGCCGTTATCTTGACCTGTACAGCCACCGGGACGAGTCCGAGGCGCGTTCCGTGCTCGCGCTCATCCGTCACGCCGCCGCGCCGCTGGGCGGGCCGCCTCTAAGGGTGCTCGACCTGGCCTGCGGGGCCGGACGGTACAGCCGTCTGCTGGCCGCCGAGGGCCATTGGGTGACGGGCCTGGACCTTTCAGGCGAGCTGCTCCGCCGGGCCGTTGAGTCTGGCAGTCAGGCCGCGTTCATCCGGGCGGACATGCGGGCCGTGCCGTTTCGCGGCGCGTTTGATCTGGCCCTGAGCATGTTCACCAGTTTCGGTTATTTCGACTCCGACCGCGAGAACGCCGCAGTGCTGGCCGAGTTGTCAGGGGCCTTGCGGGCCGGGGGTGTGTTCCTGATCGATTTCATGAACCGCCCGCAGGTGCTTGCCACGCTCCGCCTGAGCGACAGTTTCGAGCGGGACGGGGTGCGCGTGAGCAGCCGGCGCTGGATCAGCCCCGACCGCCGACGGGTGGAGAAAGAGGTGCTGGTGGAGAGGCCGGATGGCGTCACCGAGCGCTACAGCGAATCGGTGCGGCTGTTCTCACGGCCTGAGATGGAGGCCATGCTCGAAGCCGCGGGCCTCGAAGTGGGGGAGGTGTTCGGGGATTACGATATTTCAGGCTATACCGACGCTGCCAGGCGTCTCATTCTTACAGGACGGAAAAAGTGAGCCAGACCGGATTGAAGTTCCAAGCTGTTCTACCCGCCTCGAACCGCCTGGTGCAGGAATACCTGGACGGCGAGGCGAGAGCCTGTGCGCATTACGGCGGCCGGTACGATGATATGGAGCGCGTGCGGGCGCTGGCTGCACAGGTGGACAAACGCCTGGACCGCGCGCGCGTGGCCGACCTCCTGCGCCGCCAGCCGACATTCGGACTGACAGCCCAGGGGGCCGAGCGACTGGAGCGGTTCGAGCGCCAGGGCGGGTTTATCGTGACCAGCGGCCAGCAGCCGGTGCTGTTCGGAGGGCCGCTCTACATCCTCTACAAGGCCCTCACCGCGGTGCGGCTGGCCGCGCGCTACGAGGCCTTTCTTGGCGCACCGGTCCTGCCAGTGTTCTGGAACGCGGATGAGGACCACGATTTCGAGGAAATGCGTGCGTTCGGCCTGCCCACCGGCACGGGTAGCCTGGAGAGCGTGGGCCTGGCCCCGCGCCCGGGCAGCCGTGTCCCGGCCGGGGCGCTCGTACCGGGAGCGGAGATCGAGGCGGTCTTTGGCTCGTTCGAGAGTCTGGCCCCGCAGAGCGAGTTCCGTCCCTGGCTGGAGGGCCTCCTTCACGAGAGCTACACTCCGTCGTCCAGCCTGGGACAGGGGTTCGGCCGTCTGGTCGCCGCGCTGCTGGGCGGGTACGGTCTGTTCGTGCTCCAGGCCTCCACGCCGGAGCTGCGACGGGCCGGAGCGGAGCTGTTCGGGCGCGAGGCTTTCGGCTCCAGGGCCGGGTTCGACTCGCTCCAGGCCCAGTGCCGGGCCCTGGAGAGTCAGGGCTACCCCTTGCAGGTGACACCGTTGAAGGGAGAAACCAACCTGTTCCTTCTGAGGGACGGCAGACGTGAAAAGCTTGTCCTGGGCGAGCAGGACGGCTCGTTCAGCCTCAAGCCCTCGGGGGAGAGTCTGAGCCGGAAAGAGCTGGAGGATATCATATCCGAAAGCCCGGAGTCTTTCAGCCCCGGAGTGCTGCTGCGGCCGGTGCTCGAATGCCATGCCCTGGGCAGCCTTGCCTACGTGGCCGGGCCGGGTGAGATCAGTTACTACGGGCAGATGGGTCCGCTGTACGCACTGCACGGGCTGGAGCGGCCGGTGATCTATCCCCGTCTGGCCGGGTTTGTGCTCGAGGCCCGGGTGCGCAAAGTGCTGGAAAAGTACTCTCTTGCTCCGTCCGAGCTTAAGGCAGGGACCCAGGCCGTAGCCGACCGTATCCTGGCCGCCGACCCGGCGCTGGGCGAGATACTCTCGCGGCTGGACAGCCTGCGACGCGAGAATGCCGAGGGCCTGGAGGCGATAAAGCCCCTTCTGTCCGGCATCGACACCACCCTGGCCGGGCCGCTCGATTCCACCACCGGTGCGGTCATCTCGGCCCTGGAGCGCCTGGAGAAACGGGTCTCCGCCGCGGCCCGTCAGCGCGACCAGGTGCTCACCGGGCAGCTTGAAAAGTCAGCGGAGAGCCTCTGGCCGGGCGGCGCCCCCCAGGAGCGCGCCCTGGCCTTTGTTTTTTTCCTGGCCCGCTACGGGCAGGATTTCATCTCTTTCATAGACAGCCAGACCGTGGCCGCAGTGGGCTGAGTGCAGCCTTGCTTTTTGCGGCGGCGGCTCGTAGTATTGTCCGCGGAAGGAATATGATCCAGAGAATACGTGATAATCTCGAAGATATCCGGGCGCGAATCGCCCGGGCCGAAGAGGCCGCCGGGGCGACCGCGGGCAGCGTGACCCTGGTCGCGGTGACAAAGACCCGCAGCCTGGAGGAGATCGAGGCGGCCCTGGCCTGCGGGGTGACCGACATCGGTGAGAACAGAGTCCAGGAGGCACAGGAGAAACTTCCCCGACTGGCCCGCCCGGTGCGCCGTCACCTGATCGGACATCTTCAGCGCAACAAGGCCAGATTCGTGCCGGGGTTGTTCGACCTGGTGCAGTCGGTGGACAGCGAGCGCCTGGCCTTGGCCCTGGATGAGTGCGCGTCCCAGCACGGAGCATGCCTGCCGGTGCTGATGCAGGTGAACACCTCGGCCGAGGAGAGCAAGTCCGGGGTGGAGCCGGAGGCTGCGGACAGGCTGCTGGAATATATCGCATTGAGGCCGAACCTGGAACTGAGGGGCCTGATGACAATCGGCCCGCTCACCGACTCGGCCGCGCAGATCGCCGCCTCGTTCCGGCAACTGCGCGCCCTGTTCGAGCGTTACCGGGCTGCGGCCGGTTCTGGCTGGAGCATGGACATCCTGTCCATGGGCATGAGTTCGGACTACGAGATCGCCATCGCCGAGGGAGCGAACATGGTTCGGGTGGGCACGGCCATTTTCGGGCCGCGCTCCTGACCAAACTAATATGGGGAGGTGACTTTGAAGATCACTCCACTGGATTTGAGAAAACCGGACCTAAAGCGGGCCTTCAAGGGCTTTGATGTGGACGAGGTGCGCCAGCTTCTGAGCGCCGCGGCCGACAGCCTGGAAGAATCGCTGCGTGAGAGCCTGGAGCTGAAAAACCGCCTGGCCGAGTTGAACGAGCGGCTGAAAAACTACCAGAACCTGGAGAGCACGCTCAACGAGACCCTGATTATGGCACAGAAAGCCGGCGAGGCCTCCCGTCAGGCGGCCCAGCGAGAGAGCGAGCTGATCGTGGCCAAAGCCGAGGTGGAGGCGGAGCGGATATTGGATGCCGCCCGGGCCCGTCTGCGCGAGATGAAATTCGAGCTGGAGCGCCTGGATGAGGAAAAGCAGGCGTTCCTGGTTAAGATGCGCTCCCTGGTGGCGAGCCAGTGGAGACTGCTGCAGGATGAGTCCGCCGCCGAGCGTACTGTCGCCCAGGAGCGGCAGGTCACACCAGAGCCGTACAAGCGGGAGAACGATTTCTCGGAAGGGTATTTCGACCAGCCGGCGGAGGAAGAGAGCGCCGCCGCCGAGGAGCCTCCCGCGGTAGAGCCCCCGCAGCCAGATGCAGAGCCGGAGCCATTGAGTGCACAGGCGCCCAAGGGTTTCGAGGCAGAACTGGAGCGCGCCTCGGGTGAGGAGCGCGAGGATTCGGTGACCAGCCTGTCGCGCAAACTGGGCGAGTTTCTGCGCGCCAGGGAAAGCGGGCGCGGCGAGACCCAATCCGCAGATGTCTTCGGCGCCGGGGCCACGGAGGCGGCTGAGGAAAACTCCGAAAGCGGGTCCACCCTGAGCTGGGGCGGGGCCGGTGAGTCCGCCGAGGGTGAGGGTAAGCCGGACGTGTTCTGGGGTGATACTCCGGAGGAGCCGGAGGAAAAGACCGGGAAAAAAGGCGGCCGCAAGAAATAGAGCCTCCTGCGGCCAGACAGATAGAACCGTTCAGACAAGGGGCATCCAGTGGCGGACAGACTTTATGAAGAGATTCAGGAGGCGGTCGACGCGGTGCGCGCTCAGACCAGCTTGCAGCCCGAGGTGGCGATAATCCTGGGCACGGGCCTGGGGCAACTGGCCGCCGAGATAAAGGTTGAGCACGAGATCGCCTATCCCCGGATTCCGCATTTCGTCTCCAGTACGGTGGAGTCGCACTCCGGCAAGCTGCTGTTCGGAAAGCTGAGCGGCAAGGCCGTGGTGGCCATGCAGGGTCGTTTCCATTTCTACGAGGGCTACTCGATGCGCCAGATCACGTTTCCGGTGCGTGTGATGCGCGCGCTGGGAGCGAAAACCCTTGTGGTCTCCAACGCCTGCGGCGGGATGAACCCGCAGTGGAACAAGGGTGAGCTGATGCTGATCGAGGACCATATCAACCTGCTCGGCTCCAACCCGCTGATCGGGCCGAACGACGAACGTCTGGGGCCCCGCTTCCCCGACATGTCGCAGCCTTACTGCAAAAAACTTCTCCGTCTGGCCGAGGAGACCGCAATCGAGGAACGGATTCCGGTGCGCCGCGGTGTCTACGTGTCCGTGCCGGGGCCGAACCTGGAGACCCGCGCAGAGTACCGTTTCCTGCGCGGCATCGGGGCGGATGTGGTGGGCATGAGCACAGTGCCCGAGGTGATCGTGGCCGTGCATGCCGGAATGCGCGTGCTGGGCCTGTCGATCATCACCGATCTGTGCCTGCCGGATGCCCTGACACCGACCGGGATCGACGAGATCATCGCCGCGGCAGGCAAGGCCGAGCCGGGGATGACCCGTCTGATCGCTGCTGTGCTTAGGAAAATTTGACGCTTTCGACGCAGACCCGCTGCTGCGATATTGCGACTTTCAGTCATATCCCACAAAAAACCGGGAGTGGATTCCATGCTCGGACGAGTGAGTTGGGTTTGGCTGCTGGCGGGTCTGCTGTCCGTCCTCCCGCCTGCGGCAGCTTTTCCGCAGACAAAGCTGTCCGGGGCCGCCGCGGCGGCTGTGCTGCGCGGTGATTTGGATGAGAACCAGAAGGTGGACATTTTCGACCTTCTGGGCCTTCTGCGCTATGTCGGTAGCAGTCCAGCGGACAGCCGCATGCAGCGGATCGCCGACCTGGACCGCTCGGGCGACGGCAAGGTCACGGTGTTCGACCTTCTGGCCATGCTGCGTATCATCTCGGGAGCGGAACGGCCGGATACGCTGGTGTTCTCCAGTCCGTTCCGACGGGTCTGGGCGCTGGGGGACGGCGAGAAGGTGTTCCGCGAAGACCTGGAGCACCCCTCCAGCCACGGCAACGGGGTTTGGGACGGTGACACGCTCCGCCTGAGCGGCCTCTACAACGAGGTGCTGGCCTTCCAGGTTATCTGCGAGTCCGACAGCCTTGGCGCCTCACAGGTGGATATCGGCCTGGACCCGCCCGTGCTGGCGGGCGGCGCCGCTGTGATCGGCGGAGCGGGCGGGCCTGAGTACGGCCCCGCCGGCTACGTGGAGGTATTCAGCGAGCACTATCTTCACGTTGAAAACCCGACCGCGCCCAACTGGTTCTACGGCTCGGCCGCCGCGGCCCCGGCCCACATGACCGGCTGGATACCGGACGCCCTGATCACCCCCGACTCCAAACCCGGCCTGGGCGGTTTTCCGCTCGACATCCAGCCCCGCCAGAACCAGGGTTTCTGGTTCGACCTCTACCTTCCGCGCGACAGTGTGAGCCATCCCGCCGGGGTGTACTACAGCACGGTGCACGTGCGCACCCAGGGCTGGGAGGTGGAAACGATCCCGGTCAAGATCACCCTTCTGCCGCATTTCCTGCCCGACTCGACCCACTCGAATGTCTGGCTCTACCACGACAGCGTGGAGCGCTATTACCGCGACTACATGTCCTCCGCCGAGATCGAGCGGATGCTGAAATTCACCGCCCACCGTCACCGGGTCGAGCTGGTGGGCGGGTTCAGCGTGCATTATTCGGCTTTCGACAGCACCCGCATGGAAGCCTACGCTCCGTATCTGGACGGCAGCGCGTTCACCGTGGCTGCGGGCTATCAAGGGCCGGGCCAGGGTCAGGGGGAAAAGCTGTTCCCCATCGGCATGTACGGATCGAGCGTGATGGGCGACTCTTGGAGCGAGGTCTACCGCAACTCCGATCTCTGGGTGAACTGGTTCGAGGCCCACGCCCCGCAGGTCCGCTATTTCTGGTACCTGATCGATGAGCCGGGCGAGGACATGTTCGACTGGATCAAGCAGCGCGCCGGCTGGATACACTACAATCTCGGCCCTGGCAAGCGCATGCCTATTTTCATCACCCGCGCCTACACCGCCGAACTGAAGGACGATATCGACCTCTGGGCCGGTTATGACGGGGTGCCGCTGGACAAGCTGGCCACGCTTCAGAGCCAGGGCAAGGATCATTGGTTCTACAACGGCAATCGTCCGCGCTACGGCTCCGATATCCT
The DNA here is from genome assembly GCA_964386505.1 of uncultured Gemmatimonadales bacterium. Classification (GTDB taxonomy): domain Bacteria; phylum Gemmatimonadota; class Glassbacteria; order GWA2-58-10; family GWA2-58-10; genus JAJFUG01. The sequence goes on along the minus strand of CAYLSM010000035.1, from coordinate 18,542 downwards.
GGAGGGCGAGGCGGTGGATTTCCGGGTCAATGCCTGGATCAAGTACATGTACGGTATCAACACCTGGTTCATCTGGCACGGAACGCACTGGATACATAACGGACAGGGGCCACGCGCCGGCACAGCCCAGAACGTGTTCGTAGACCCGATCACCTTCATCAGCAGCCTGACCACTTTCGGCAACGGCGACGGGATCGTGTTCTACCCAGGTCATGAGCCGTACCACACAGACCAGGACCGCGGGGTGAACCATATTTTCGGCTCGATCCGCTTGAAAAACATCCGCCGCGGGCAGCAGGATTTCGAGCTTCTGCGCCTGGCCGAGCAGAAAGCCGGTCGTGACGCGGTGCTGGCGATTGTGCACTCGGTTGTGCCCAGGGCGATGAGCGAGGTGCCCATGAGCGCCAAGGTGCCATGGTCCCAGCGTGGGGATGACTACGACGCGGCGCGCAAAAAGCTGCTGGAGATTATCAGTCGCTGAACGGATTGAGATTTTGGGTCGATGCCGGTCTGGATTCTGGAACAGCGGAACTGAATGACAATTCGATTACGCGGAGGGGTAAAGATGAAGGCGCTGCGGGTTGTATCGCTGCTGGGCAGCCCCCGGAAGAACGGGAACACGGCGCGGGTGCTCAAATGGGTTGAGGAGAGCTTGAAGAAGGCGGGCCATTCGGTGGAGCGTCTGGATATCGCCGGCATGGGCCTGGAGGGCTGCTCGGGCTGCCATCTCTGCCAGAACAGCGCGGCGGAGGACCTGATCTGCTCCAGGAAGGACAGAGGCCTGGAGGTGTTCGGACGGATGATCGCCGCGGATGCGGTGATCTACGCCACGCCGCTCTACTGGTGGGATTTCACCGCCCAGATCAAGCCCCTGATCGACCGTCACCTCTGCCTGGTGCGCGGCACGGATGACCCGGTGACCCACCGCTCTTTCCTGGAGGGCAAGCGCCTGGGTTTGCTGGTCACAGCCTATGACCATGCCGGTGAGGGCAACAGCGACCTGTTGAGCGAGATGTTCCGCCGCATGGCCACGTTCTGCAAGGCCACAGTGGCCGCCGAGCTGGTGGTGCCGTTCCTGCGCACGCCCCTGGACCTGGGCCCGATGCAACAGGACAGCGCCCGTCAGTTCGCCGCCGAGCTGGTTTCCTGACCAGCCTTACACCGCATAACCGACAGCCGGGAGGAAGGAAGCATGTCAAACAAGCCCGTAATTCTCAACCTTCTTGCCGCTGTCTGCGCTGCGCTTGCCGTTCTGGCTTGCACCGCAGGCCAACCCGCCCGCGACACGGTTCTCCTGGATGAGAATTTCTCGGACCTGCCGGTGGGCCTGTTCTCGGTCCCGGTCGGGCCGCACACGGAATACCACTACCTGAAAGAGGCTGCCCCCAAGGGCGCCTGGGCCGTGACAGCGTTCACCTGGGAGCCCGGCTCCCAGCGCGCCTGGCAGGTGCTGGATGAAAACGGCTCCCACGTGATGGCCCAGACATTCACCAACCGCGAGATGACCCACACCCACCCGATGATTGTCAGCGGGGACAGCCTCTGGCGCGATTACGACCTTTCGGTCTCCCTGGCCGCCGACTCCCTGCGCGGACAGGCCGGGGTGGTGTTCCGCTACCGCAACGACCGCTGCTACTATTTCTTCGGCCTGGACAGCGGACGGGTGCTGCTCAAGGCTGTCCGTCACGCCACCGCGTTCCACAAGCCTTACGAGCGCATACTGGCCGCGGTGCCATTCGCCTGGCAGGCCGGGCAATATTATGATTTCTCGATCCGCCTGGCGGGGGACGACATCTCGGCCTCCCTGGCCGGCGGACCCACGTTCAGCGTGCGCGACAGCACGTTCCGCACCGGTAAAGTCGCCCTGACCAGCGACATTCCCACCCGTTTCCGCAGCGTGAAAGTAACCTGCGCGGCGGAGGAAAAGAGCCGGATCGACAGCCTCAAAGCGGTCGAGACCCGGGTGCTGGCCGACCTTCAGGCCGCCAACCCCAAACCTGTTCTGTGGAAGAAACTCAGCACCGCGGGATTCGGAGTGGGGCGGAACCTGCGGTTCGGCGACCTGGACGGGGATGGGCAGGTGGATGTGCTGGTGGGCCAGTTGGTCCACCATGCCTGGCCCAGCGACAGCTACAGCGAGCTGAGCTGTCTTACCGCGCTGACATTCGACGGGAAGGTGCTCTGGCAGGTCGGCCATCCCGATCCGGCCAACAACCACCTGACCAACGATGTGGCGTTTCAGGTACACGACCTGGACGGGGACGGGAAAAACGAAGTGGTCTACACCATGAACATGGAACTGATCGTGGCCGACGGCGCCACCGGCCGGACCAAATACAAGGCACCCACGCCCAAATCCCTCTCCCCGGCCGACAGTTTCCCTAATATCCTGGGCGATTGCCTCTATTTTTGCGACCTGCGCGGTAAGGGTCGCGATTCCGACATTATCATCAAGGACCGCTACTGGCACCTCTGGACCCTGGACGACCACCTTCACGAACTGTGGCGCGGAGAGTGTAAGACCGGCCATTACCCATACGCGTTCGACATGGACGGGGACGGGCGGGACGAGCTGTTCATGGGCTACAGCCTGTTCGATGACGACGGGCGCAAGCTCTGGAGCCTGGACAGCCTGGTTCAGGACCATGCGGATGGAGTTGCGGTGCTCGATTTCGGCTGCGGGGCCGGGCCGGAATATTTCTGCGCGGCCAGCGATGAGGGTTCGTTCCGGGCTGACCTGGAAGGGCATATCACGGGCCACAACTGGATCGGCCATTGCCAGAACCCGGCCGTGGCCGATTTCCTGCCCGAGATGCCCGGTCTGGAGACAGTCTCGATAAATTTCTGGGGCAACCAGGGGATTATCCACTTCTACGACTGCAAGGGACAGATATACCGCGATTTCGAGCCCATGCAGTACGGCAGCATGTGCCTGCCTGTCAACTGGACCGGAGCGCCCGGCGAGTATTTCGTTCTCAATGCCTCAGTGGCCGAGGGCGGGATGTACGACGGCTGGGGACAGCGGGTGGTGGTGTTCCCGGATGACGGGCACCCGGAGATGTGCAACGCCGTGCTCGACCTGACCGGAGATTGCCGCGATGAGGTGGTGGTCTGGGACCCGAATGAAATCTGGGTATACACCCAGGACGACAACCCCCGGTCAGGCCGGTTGTACCAGCCGGTGCGCAACCCGCTGTACAATTACTCGAACTACCAGGCCACGGTTTCCCTGCCGCACTGGAACGAGTGAAACCTCACTGGCGCGCGGCCAGATGTTCCTGCTCGGTGTCGTGGCGGAACATCTCCAAACGCCAGATCACCGCGCCCAGGATCACGGACAGGCATATCATGCCGAAACCCTTGAGGTACGAGCCGAACAGGATCGAGCCGGTCCCGAATATGAAGGAGAACAGCGCCACTGCGCCCAGGGCGAACGAGATGAGGTTGAACGACAGGGGCGGTCCGGCCGGGAGTTCGTGCTCGGGCACCAGGCGGGTGATCCGTCGCCAGAGCAGTCCGCCGGGGTTGACTTTCCGCACGAAATTCTTGAGCTTCTCATCCGACACCGGGCGGGTCAGCAGGGTAACGCTGATCCAGCCGGTTACGCTGAACAGGCAGATGAACAGGTAACGGTAGCCCTCGGAGAAAGCGATCCCGTTGATCTCGAGTACGTTGATGACCACGCAGCCAACGATGGACAGGATATAGGCCGTGATCTCGCTCCAGGCGTTGATCCGCCACCAGAACCAGCGCATGATCCAGACCGCGCCCAGGCCGCTGAACAGCTCGGCCATGAATTTCCAGGCATCCGCCAGCGAGTCGGTCATGGTCCAGACCAGGATGCCGAAAGCCAGCACCACCAGCATCGCCAGCCGTCCGACCCAGATGTAGTGTTTCTGCGAGGCGTCCGGCCGGATGAAGCGCTTGTAGAAATCGTTGATCATGTAGCTGGAGCCCCAGTTGATCAGCCCGGTGACCGAGGACATGAACGCGCTGAGGAAGGCGGCGAACATGATCCCGCGCATCCCGGCGGGCAGGTATTTCTTTATCATCAGCGGGTAGGCCAGCTTGTGGTCGGTCAGGGTGGGGAAATCGGCCAGCGAGATCAGTGCCACCAGGATCCAGGGCCACATCAGGAAACCGTAATAGACGATGTTGAACCAGATGCCGGCCAGGAAAGCGTGACGGTCGCTCTTGGTGGCCATGATGCGCTGGATGAACATCCCGTTGCCGTCGGCTTTCTCGCTCGACCACCAGAGGAAGAAAATGTAGGTGAAAAACAGCGGCCAGGTCAGCTCGCTGCCCGGCTTAGAGAACGGTTTGTGCGCGCCAGCGGTGGGTAGGAAATTGAGCAGGCTCTGTGTGGTCTCTCCGCCGAACACCGAGATCAGCTTGGTCTCGATTCCGCCCAGGCCGCCGATCGCGCTCACCGCCATCACGGTCATGAACACAGAGCCCAGGAACGCGATGCTGAACTGCACCACCTCGTTGGCCACCACACCCCAAAGTCCCGCGGCCAGGGCGTAGAACATGGTCACGAACAGCAGCACGGCCAGGGAGATATACTCGTTCCACCCCAGTAGTACGGTTATGAACGACTGCATCGCGAGCATAATAAAACCGATGTTCAACGAGCTGTAGGCGATGCCGTAGAAAATGCTCTGGAACCCGCGCAGAACACTGGCCGAGCGGCCCTCGTAGCGTTCCTCGATTATCTCAAGCTCGGTGAGGATCCGGGCGCGGCGCCAGAAACGGAAGAACACGAACGTGGCGCACAGGTTGGTCAGGGCGAAGCACCAGAGGAACCAGTTGCCGCTTATGCCATCGCGCCGCACCAGCTCGGTCACCATGAACGGCGTATCCGCGGCGAACCCGGTGGCCGCGATAGCCGTGCCGGCCACCCACCAGGGGAGGGCGCGGCCGCTGAGGAAGAAATCCTCCATGCTCTTGCTGGCGCGCTTCGAAAAGTACAGTCCGATTCCCAGGATCAGGATGAAATACAGGACTATCACGAGCCAGTCGACGAAAATGAAATTCATGGTGCCCAGTTCCATGCTGCAGCTCCGGGGTAGGTGTGCTGAGGAAAATGCGGCTGTTGTCGGCACGAGTGGTCGGGAGAAACAGAGGCCTAATTTATCGTCACCCCTACGCCTGAACAAGAATAAAATCTTCCCGGGGGAATAAGACCGGAATGAGGCCAGCGCTTGTGTCCGGCAGCGGGCCGTGAGATTGTTCAAGCTCTTGAACTAAGCACGGAGGCATTGTATTTTGCGCCCACAGGCCGGTCCGCTGGGCCGTAACCGCGGGTCGGATTCGTTGACAGACATAACGTAGACCATACATTCACCGCAATCGGATGCTTTTCACTGTCACCAGCCGGGAGGTATGACCAGATGGACCTGCGACGTCTTGCACTGATTATTCTTCTGCTGCTTGTTCCGCGAGCCCTTCCAGCCGAAAAGGCCACACTGCCGGTGACCAAGGATACCGGCATTTCCTCCGCACGCGGCCATTACTCCGACAACAGCGGCGCCTCTGTCACGGTCCCTATCCGTCAGAACCAGAACTGGAGCGGGTTCGAAACCAAAGCCTGGCTGGGTGATTTCGACAGCAAGGCGATAAAGGGCTGGACTGTCGAGCATGCCTGGCTGAACCTGTTTCTGGCCCGCGGAGATATTTACGGCCTGGGGCTTTGTACTGTGCTGGCGCCCTGGAAAGAGGGGCAGGGGGTCAACGGCGTGACCGGCCGCGGTGGAGCGAGCTGGAACTGGGCCAGCGAGCCGTCCGACCCGGCGCATCCCGCCCCGGGCGACCTGTGGTGCTGGCCGGGCAGCGGTGTCTACAGTGTGAGTTGGTTCCATCCGGATGCCCGCTACTGGCATGTCAAACCCGATATGATTGAGCGCAGCGAGACCGATGGCGGACGGTCGGTGCATATCCGTGTCCAGGTGGACCCGAAGCTGGTCGAGTCCCTGGCCTGCGGGCTGGCCTGCGGGCTGGTCCTGACCGATGACAAGGGCCAGGTGACCGAGGGCCTGACCCTCAAGGGCGAGGCTGTGCCCTATGTCACGGATGACTCGCACGACGCGTTCATGTACACTGGAGATATCCAGGACCCGGCTCTGCGTCCCTTCCTGGAGGTCGAGGGCGGCGCGGTCGACCACAGCGCGCCGGGCGCGGTGGAAGCCCTGACCGTGGCCGGGAACGAACCCTATGATCCCTCGGTAACGTTGTTGTTCAAGGCCCCCGGGGATGACGGGGCCACGGGAGGCGCGGTCCTGGGCTACGATGTGCGCTACGCCGCCTCGAAGGTCGAGGAGAGCGGCTGGGAGAGCGCCACGCGCCTGCCGCTCTGGCTGGTGCCAAAGCCGGAGGCGCCCGGCACGCTGCAGACAATGCGGCTGTTCGAGATTCCCGCCGGGCACTATTTCGTGGCCCTGCGGGCGATGGACGAGGCCGGCAACCTGGGGCCGATCGCACAGGTGGAGTTGACAGTGCCTGAACTGCAGAGCGCCTCTCTGCCCGCGGTAAAAGCCGAATCCGTCAGCGGAGCCGGGAAAGCGGTCACTTTCGAGGACAAGCTCGAACTGTGGGCCTGCCCTGATCTGGCCAAAGTGGACCCGGTGAGCGGGGGAGTCCTTCTGGACGAGGAGAACTACAGGCAGAATGAGGCATTCCAGAGGGATAACCCGGTCTGGTCGAGCGAAAAGCGCACCGTGTCCCTGGAGGCCGGCCGCGGCGAGGTGACAGCGTTCCAGTTGCTGCTGGGACGGCTGGGCGAGACCAAGCTGACCAACGTGCGGGTGAGCCTGAGCAACCTCTCGGGCGACCCGGGTGAGGTCAAGTCGCTGGGCAATATAAGCCTGTACCGGGTCTGGTACCTGGATGTGGAACCCCGGCCGGAGGATCTGACCGGTCCCTGGGAACTGGTGGAGCAGAAGGACCACAAGGCCGCCTGGCACGGGGACGCCTGCCTGCCGCTGGAGGCCCCGTTCGAGCCGTCGTTCAGCCTGCCCACCATGGACAACATGGGCAATTTCCAGCGCTGGCAGGCGGTCTGGACCGACCTGTACGTGCCCGCCGGGACCAAGCCTGGCAATTACCTCGGCAAGATCACAATCACCGCGGATGAGCTGAGCCAGCCGGCGTTCCTGATCATTACACTCAAGGTGCTGCCTTTCACTATTCCGGCCCAGCCCACCTGGCCCATCGATCTGAACTGCTACGCCTATGGGATGACCCGGGTCTCCGGGGTGGACATCCAGACCGAGACCAAGCGTTACCTGAACGTGGAGCGCAGTTTCTACCAGGTGGGGCATGACCACCGCTCCACGCTGAATGTGCTTCCATACGAGCAGGACGGGACAGTGCAGACGTTGGCCGCACCGGCGCTGAGCGGCAAGGGCTCCGGGGTGAAAGTGAGTGACTGGAGCCAGTGGGACAACCGCTACGGCCCCTACCTGAGCGGCAAGGCGTTCACCCCGGCCATGGGCTACCGCGGCCCTGGCCTTGGCCAGCCCCTGACACATATCTACCTGCCGTTCAACGAGGACTGGCCGATGTCGCTCAAGGAATATTACAGCGACTACACCGAGCTGAAGACCCGGGTGGATTTCGCCGAGTGGGCCAAAACCTCGCACTCGCCGGCCGAGGCCTGTGACAAGGAGTACTGCCAGGGGTTCTCCTCGGTGGTGCGCCAGTATTTCGAGCATTTCGACAAGAAAGGCTTCAAGGGCACCGCGTTCCAGGTGTATTTCAACAACAAGTATTACTACAAGGTGCCGTTCTTCCGCATGCCCTACCAGCTCCACGGCAGCTCGTTCTGGCTGCTGGATGAGCCGGTGGATTACGATGACTACGAGGCCAACCGTTTCTACATGGACCTGGTCCGTCAGGGCTACCTGGCCTCGGGCAAGACCGATATCGTGCTGCACTACCGGACGGATGTTTCGCAACCCGAGCTGGCCCGTGGACTGTGGGACGGCCTCTGTAACCTATGGGACAACTCCGGCCTGCTGGATTGCGCCTCCACGGCCATGTTCCGCATGCGCCGTCTGCCGGGCGAGAACCACTGGCGCTATGGAGGCTCGCCCCGTATCTCGGGACGCCTGATCGAGCTGCAGGAGAATTTCTTCACCCTCTGGGCCATCGGGGCCACCGGCGCGCTGCCTTACTGGGATGTCATGGGCGGCGGCGACTGGTTCAATCCGAACGACCTGTCGGTGTACTACACCGGGAAAAACTATGCACGCAGCGGGAAGAATTTCGACGGGGCGCTGCCGGGCCTTCGGCTCAAGGCGATCCGCCGGGCGCAGCAGGACATCGAGTACCTGAACCTTCTGGCTGCCAAGAAGGGTTGGAGCTACCTGAAACTGCGCCGCGCCCTGACCCCGTTCGCGGATGATCCCACAACCTGGCCGCTCAGTTTCCGTCACCTGGATTCGAGGAAACTGCTGGAACTGCGCCGCGCCGTGGCCGCGGAGCTGAGCAAATAGGGAAAGAGTACAAGTTAAGACGATGAGCAAAGGGGGCGGCCGGATGGTCGCCCCCTTTTTATGCGTGTCAAAGACTGTTGTGAGCTTTACCGTTCTTTTGTCCGGGCATTGAAACGGGCAAATTCGGCTTCGAAATTTGGGGTGAACACGCCGCTGCCCAATGCCGCCTGAATCTCCTCACGGCTCCAGAACCGTCCCTCGGAAATCTCCACCGGGTCCGGGCTGAACGGACCGTCGTGATGACACAGGAACGTGCTCACCAGTTCGGTCTCCACCGGGCTGCGCCACAGGTAGCGGTACAGGAACTCAAGGCTTTCCGGCTCGCGGCCCAGCTCCTCGGCCATCTCGCGGTGTGCTGCCGCCTCGGGGCTTTCGCCTGTGTCCACGTGCCCGCCCACCGAGGTGTCCCACTTGTCTGGCTGGATATCCTTGTCCGGAGCGCGTTTTTGAAGATAGAGCCGTCCCCGGCTGTCCTCGACTATCACGTGCGCGGCCTGATGGATGAGCTCCGGGTTGCCGTGCACCTCGCCTCGCCGCGCCTGCCCGATTACCTTGCCTTGCTCGTCCACCAGATCGAAAAGCTCATCCGCTCCCATTTCCCCCCCGCTCCTTGTCCGTTGATAAGCGAACCTTCTGTCAGCCTCCAAGATACAGCCCGACCCCTGGAGGGTCAAGCCGCGGGGGCGGCCGGTTTGACTTGGACGAGGATAAGGCTTATCTTAGGGCCGTTCTATTTGCCAAAGCCACACGGGAGCCTGACAATGAAAGTCTGTTTCAGCACGTTCGGCTGCAAGACCAACCAGTACGACACGGCCCTGATCGAACAGACCCTGGCCGGGCAGGGGATCGAGACGGTCACTGAACCCTCGGCGGCTGACTGGGTGGTGGTGAGCACCTGCGCCGTAACCAGACGCGCCGAGGACAAAGCCTGCCAGTGGGTGCGGCGGATCGGGCGCGAGTGCCCGCAGGCCGCTGTCGCTGTGCTGGGCTGCTCGGTTGAGGTGAGCGCGTCGCGGTTCCGCGACTTGCCCAACGTGCGCCTGCTGCTGGGCACGGAGGAGAAATTCCGCCTGGGCGAGGTGCTGGCTGGGCTGGCTGGGCAAGGGGTTGCTCAGGACTCACGCCTGGAGTACAGCGGCTCGGTAAGCGAAAGCCGGGCTTACAGCCAGGGGGCCGGAGCGCTGATTTCTGACACCCAGGCCCGGACCCGGGCCTTTCTTAAAATCCAGGACGGTTGCAACAACCGCTGCACCTACTGTATAGTCCCGCGCACCCGCGGCCCGGAGCGCAGCCGTCCGCTGGAAGAGGTGCTGGCCGAGGCACGCGCCCTGGAGGCCTCGGGCCACCGCGAGTTGGTGCTGACCGGAATTCATATCGGGCGCTACGGCGCGGAGCGGGGTGAGAAGTCCGGGTTGACCCGACTGGTGGAAACTATTCTGTCCGGTACAAACCGGGTGCGTATCCGCCTGAGCAGCGTGGAACTGGGTGAGCTGGACAGCGCGCTGATCGATCTGCTGGCCTCCGAGCCCCGCCGCCTCTGCCGTCACCTGCACCTGCCCCTTCAGCACGGCTGCGACAGCGTGCTTGAGCGCATGGGACGCTGGTACAATACGGCCGAGTTCCGCGCTCAGGTCGATTCCCTGTGCACGAAAGTGCCGCAGCTTGGTCTGGGCAGCGACCTCATTGCCGGGTTCCCGGGCGAAAGCGAGACCGAGTTCCGGGCTGGTTACACTTTCGTAGAATCGTTGCCGTTTACCTATTTTCACGCCTTTCCGTACTCACCGCGCCCGGGCACCGTGGCCGCGGACATGGGGGGGCAGGTCAGCCCGCCCCTGGCCCGGGAGCGTGTAAGAATTCTGCGGCAGCTTTCCGGCGAGAAAAACGCCGCTTTCCGGAGTTCCCTGCTCGGGGCGAGTCTACCCGTGCTGGCCGAGACCAGTCTGACTGAGGGAACGGTAGCCTGCCGCGCCGATAATTACGTGCGGGTCTACTGTGCTCCGCCTGTGCCGGAGGAGCAGTTCAACCTGCGGATAACCCGTCTCTGGCGGGATGGCCTCTGGGGTGAACCGGAGGCGTAAACATATTGAGGGAAACTTGAGATGAAAGGCGTAAAAACATATTTCATAGAGACGTACGGTTGTCAGATGAATTTCAGCGACGCCGAGCTGATTGAGACACTGCTCTCCGAGAAGGGTCTGGCCCGGGCCATGGACAGCCAGTCGGCGGACATCCTTCTGATCAACACCTGCGGGGTGCGCGAGCATGCCGAGCAGAGAGTGCTGGGACTTCTGGGTAAGCTCAAGCACCGTCGACGGCACAACCCGCGCAGTCTGCTGGTGGTCTGCGGCTGCATGGCCCAGCGTCTGGGCGACTCTCTGCTGGAGAAAGCCCCCTGGGTAGATCTGGTCCTGGGCCCGGACAACTACCGCGCCCTGCCCGGACTGCTCGAACGGGTGAGCGAGGAACGGGGGGCGGTGGTTTCCACGGCATTCGACAAGTCCGAAAACTACAGCGACCTTCTGCCCACCCGCAGCGACCCCGCCAGCGCCTGGGTGCCGGTGACACGCGGCTGCAACAATTTCTGCGCCTACTGTATCGTGCCCTACGTGCGCGGACGGGAACGCTCGGTGGAGCCCTCAGTGGTGGAGAGTCAGGTGCGGCTGGCGGTGGAACAGGGGGCCAAAGAGGTGGTCCTGCTGGGCCAGAATGTCAATTCCTACCGCTGGGAGGATGTTGATTTCGCTCAGTTGCTGCGCCGCCTCAACGCGGTGGAGGGCCTCACCTGGCTGCGCTTTTTGACCAGCCACCCGCGCGACCTGAGCGACAGTATAATCGAGGCCATGGCCGAATGCGGCAAAGTGGTCGAGCACCTGCACCTTCCCGTGCAGTCCGGCTCGGACAGTATCCTGTCCGCAATGAACCGCGGCTATGGCCGCGACTACTACCTGGAGCGGGTGGAGCGCCTGCGTGAGCGTATCCCGGGGCTTTCCCTGACCACGGATATCCTGGTCGGGTTCCCGGGTGAGAGCGAGTCGGACTACGCGGACACGCTCTCCCTGATGGAACGGGTGCGTTTCGACTACGCCTACACTTTCCAGTATTCGGTGCGTCCCGGCACACGGGCCGCCTCCCTGGAGGATACTGTACCCCCGGTGGAGAAGACCGCCCGCATCGAGCAGGTGATCGAGCTTCAGCGCGAGCACACCCGTGACGCCCTGTCCGCCCTGCGCGATAGGGAACTCGATGTCCTGGTGCAGAGCCCGGCCAAGAGCGGCGGGGTCACCTGGCTCGGACGGACCCGTCGCCATTTCAGCGCCTACCTGGCTGCGGACAGCTCGCTGCGTGGGCAGATCGTCCGGGCGCGTGTAACCGGAAGTACCGGAATGTCTTTGAAGGTTGAGAGATTATAGCCTGTGCTTAAAGCAATACTTGAGGCAAGGTCCCGACAGGAGAGAGCTCCCAGTGCACCCGGACCGTCTCGAAATAGATTCTCTGAATTCCGGCGGGGGGAGGGCCCCGGCGCTGGTGTTCGCGCTCCTGACCGGGACCGGGATTTTCCTGGGTCATTCTTTCCCTGGCCCGAACCTGATCGCTGTCACCGCTGTTGGCTTGTTGCTCGCCTCTGTCTCCTACCTCGCCGCACGCTTTCTGCGTCTCAAACAACCGGCAGTCTATTCTTTCGTCTGGCTGATTCTTTGCGCAGGGTTCGTACTGTTTCGCCTTCACGAATCAAGGGCAGAGCGCAAAGCCGAGGCCTGGGAGTTTGCCCCTGGCTGGAGTGCCCTGGTCGGGCATCTGGACAGCCCGCCCTGGAGCGTGGAGGACCTCTGGCTTGGTCAGCGCAAGACCCGTTTCCGTTTTGAGGTGGAGAAATGGCAGAGGCCGGGTGAGGATAAATGGCGACGGGGCGGGTTCGGTCTGCTGGTCGAGGCGCCGGAGGAGTGGGAGTCATGTCTCGATGGGTCAGAGCGTCTGGCCTTTCTGGCCCGCTTACGCCGCGGCAGCGGCTACTCCAACCCCGGCATGTTCGATTACCGGGCCTATCTGGAGGGGCAGGGTCTGGCCGGGCTGGCCCGGGTGGCAGACCAGGACAGCCTGCGGGTGCTCGCTCCGTACAGTGCGGGGTCCATTCAACGCCTGCGTTCCCGGATAAATTCTATCCAGCGGGTGCTGTACCCGGACCGCGAGGTGCGGGGCGTGGCCGGGGCCCTGGTCCTGGGGCTGCGTGAGCAGAACCCGCGCCCGGTGCGGCAGGATTTCATTCTCAGCGGCACGGTGCACGTGCTGGTGGTCTCGGGCCTGCATGTGGGGTTCGTGGCCGGTCTTATCTATCTGGTTCTGATACCGCTGCTGGGCCGCGGCTGGTGCAACTCGATTCTGAGCCTGGCCGGGGTGTGCCTGTTCGCGCTGCTGGCCGGAGCCGGTCCGGCGGTGCTCCGGGCCGCGTTCATGTGCGGCCTGGCCCTGTTCGCCGCGCCGCTCGAGCGACGGGTCCATCCGCTGAACCTGCTGGCCGCAGCTTTCGCGCTCCTCATGCTCTGGAACCCGCTCTGGCTGTTCGATCCCGGTTTCCAGCTTTCATTTGCCGCCGTGGCCGGGATAGTATCGTTCACCCCGCACCTGGAGAGACCCTGGCACGCCCGGCCTTGGTTCCGGAGGCCTGTCGGTTGGCCGCTGCGGGCGTTCCTGGCGGGACTGGCCTCCCAGTTGGCGGTGGCCCCGTTTCTGGCCCTGTATTTCGGTGGGGTCTCGATAGCCGGGTTGGCGGCCAACCTGTTCATGCTGCCGCTGGCCGGGATCGCCGTGCCCCTGGGTCTGGTGGCCGACCTCGCCGCCCTGGTCTGGGGCGGGGCCGGGCAGATGTTGGCCTGGGGCAATACTTTCGTTATCCGGGCCATGCTGTCCGTGGCGCACTTTTTCGCCGGTCTGGACTGGTCGTGGCAGAAAGTCGCGCCACCCGCGGTCCTGGAGATGATCCTGTTCTGGCTGCTTGCCTGGCAAGCCGCAGGTCTGGTCTCGCGGAGCCCGAAAGCCGGAGCGCGCCTGACACTGGTTGCGGCGCTGTGGCTTGCGTCAAGCGCCTGGAGCGTTCCGCTCGCTGCCCTGAACGCCTGTCCCGAAGCCGCTGTCCTCGACCTTGGCTCCTGTAACTCCACTCTGCTGCGTCTACCCGCCGGCGGCTCCCTTCTGACTGTCCCCTCCGGCGGGGTGCGCGGAACTTTCAGCTCAGCCCGGACCGTGGCCGCGCCGTTTCTGGAACGTCACCGTATCGGCCGAATCGCCTGGCTATACCTTCCCTCACTCGACCAGTCGCGCCTGCGCTGGGCCTGGGATATCCTGGACCGGACCGCGGTGGGCGCGGTTCTTCTTCCGCAGGCAGCCGCCTCGGACAGCCTGACTGTTCAATTTATGCGTTTCGCGCAGTATCGGGGTGCGCGCCTTGTCGAGATGGCGCCGGGCGACAGCCTGTGCCTGGAGGGTGTCCCGGCCGCAGCGGAGCCTGACCGGACCCTGAACCTTGATATCGCTGGGGCTGCCCTGCGGCTGGGCGAGGGGATTGTGACAGTGAGAAGAGGAGAAAATGAACTGCAAATTGTACCCGGGAGTCAGGCGGAGAAGGAAAGTGAAACGGGTCACAGCCGGACGCTGGAGACAATGCAGGACGGGGCGGTGAGTCTGGAATTCAGGGGAGAGGCCGGGGTGATCGTGCGCACGAACCGAAGCGGGAAGAGTTTCAACTTCTGAGTCTCAGACCCGGATGTCCTGGATGCTCAACTCGCGCTCCTTGGCCAGGTCCATTTCGAACGGCTTGTCCACCGGCTTGCCGTCCGGCGTGGTCAGGATACGCACCAGCGGGCGGTCCAGGTTGTCGGCGTGGTTCTGCACCACCACCCCGGTCTCGCCGGTGTTGAGCACAACCGTGCTGGCAGCCGGGAACCGGGCCACGCTCTTGACAAATTCCTTGATGCAGGCCGGATCGAAATGCGTACCGCTTCCGAGCTGAAGGTAATCCAGGCCGACATGGGGCGGCAGACGTCGCTTGTAGCAGCGGTCGGAGGTGAGGCTGTCGTAGACATCCGCCAGGGAGGTCAGGCGGCTGAACATGTGTATCTGCTCACCCACCAGGCCGTTGGGGTAACCCGCGCCGTTGAAATACTCCTGGTGCTGCAGGGCCACGCTGGCCACCAGCGGTTTGACGTTCGATTTGTGCTGCAGTATCTCGAACCCGATCTGGGTGTGCTTTTTCATGATCCGGAATTCCTCGGCGCTCAGGCGTCCCTTTTTCTGGACCACCTCCAGCGGGATATGCGCCTTGCCGATATCGAACAGCAGCGCGCCCATGGCCAGGTCACGCAGCTCTATCCCGGTGAACTTGCCCGAGTGCGAGGCTGTCATCACGGTGAGCACCGAGACATTGACCGAATGCAGGAACGTGTAGTTGTCGAAGCTCTTCAGGTCGATCAGGTCCATGATCTGGTCGCCGGAGGAGGTGAGGTCATCGACGATCTTGTCCGCGATTCCGGTGACTTTCTGCTTGTCCAGCGAGACCCGCTTGTCCTCTCCCACGCCGCTCTGCCGCACGGAATCGAAAGTCTCTGAGATTGCTGCCACGGCCTCGCGGCGGGTGACATCCGAGATCACATCCTTGACCTCGATGTCCTCGTAGCCTTTCTCGTGGATGTAGACCGAGGTATAACCCATCTCCTTCAGACGGCGGATGTAACGTGCCGAGACCGCCACGCCCGATCCCAGCAGCAGGGTGCCTTTTTCGTTGTAGATCGGCCGTCCCAGTGATTTTCCCGGTTCGAGCGAATCGAGGGAGATGAGCTTCATCCATGTCTCCGCTAAGCGATTAAGGTTGCAAACAAAGCTAATTGTATTTTTGAAGCCTTGTTTTGTCAAGCCTGAAAACCGCACCGGTGCAGCCGTGGGCTCAGGGCGCGGCAGGCCAGGCCGGAATTTTTGATTGTCAGTCGGGCGGCAGATTGTTTATATTTTAATGATTTGACAAAAACGGGCGCGTAAGGGGTGAGATGAAAAACAACATCCTTCTGCTGGATGAGAAAACAAAGAACCTGATCGCCGCAGGCGAGGTGATCGAGCGTCCCTCCTCGGTGGTCAAGGAACTGGTGGAGAACGCCCTGGATGCCGGTGCGCACCGGATCGGCGTGGAGCTTGAGGCCGCCGGAAGTCGCCTGATCCGGGTGAGCGACGACGGTCTCGGCATGGGCCGTCAGGATGCCGAGCTGGCATTCTGCCGTCACGCCACCAGCAAGATACGCACGGCGGACGACCTGGCGCATATAGCCACCCTGGGGTTCCGGGGCGAGGCACTGCCCAGTATTGCCGCGGTCAGCCGGTTCGAGTTGGAGACCGCCACGCGCGAGGCCCCGAGCGGCACACTGGTGGTGATCGAGGGAGGGCGGACCCTGGAGGTCTCGGAGACCGCCCGCGCGGCCGGGACTACGGCCACGGTGAGAAACCTGTTTTTCAACGTGCCGGCGCGCCGCAAGTTCATGAAATCGGACCAGACCGAGCTGCGGCATATCCTGCGGAGCATGACCCAGGTGGCGGTGGCCCAGATCGAGACCGCTTTCCGGGTGAGCCACGACGGCCGCGAACTGATCAACGCCCCCGCTGCCGGCACCCTGGCCGAGCGGGTGGAGGCCCTGTTCGGGCCGAAAAGGACCGGCAAGATGCTGCCCGTGCTGCTGGAACGGGGCGAGGCTGCGATCGGCGGGCTGATCCAGGCCCCGGACGCGGTGGGGGACACCCGCGCCGAGCAGTACATGTTCATCAACCGGCGGCCGTTTTTCAGCCGTGCGCTGGCCCAGGCCGTGCGCCAGGGCTACCAGAGCACGATCCCCTCTAACGGGCAGCCGTCGTTCTTCCTGTTTATCACCCTCGACCCGTCCGAGGTGGATGTGAATGTCCACCCGGCCAAGCTCGAGGTGCGTTTCCGGGACGAGGGCTACCTGTTCTCGCTGCTGCACAGAGCGGTGGAGCAAGGGTTGCGCGCGGTGGGAGCCACGCCGGAATTCGACGGTGCGGGGTCCTCGGGACGGTTGACCCGGGTGGGGGCCGCTGCGGCGCCTGGTCCAGGTCAACTTCCGCGCCGGGTGGCCGAAAGTGTGCGCGCCCGCAGCGTCGGGTCTTTCCAGACCTCGTTTCTGATGCCCCTGGCCCCGGCCGTGCCCGAGAAGAAAACTGTATCCGAACCGACCCTCAGGGTGGTTCCCGAGGCCGGGCCTGAGCAGGAGAAAGTTGCAGCCGTAGCACCGTCCGGGACAGCGGTGGAGTCGCCGACCGTGCTGCCGGAGATATGGCAGCTCCACGACCGCTATATATTCGTGGAGACCAAGGACGGTTGCATGATAATAGACCAGCACGCAGCTCACGAGCGAATTCTGTACGAACAGATACTGGCCGGGATGACCCGCGGCGGCATGAACCGTCAGCGCCTGCTTTTCCCGTTCACGCTGGACCTCTCGCCCGAGGAGCACGCCGCGGCGCTGGATTTCGCCGCTCTGCTGGAGCAGGCCGGGTTCGAGCTGGAGGATTTCGGCTCGAACAGCGTGGTGATCCGCTCCACTCCGGCCCTGGAGGGCCTGGGCAACGCCGAGGGCTATCTGCGCGAGATGCTGCGCGACCTGGTGCGAGAGGGCCAGGGCTCCACCGGCACCCGTCACCAGCGACTGGCCCGCTCACTGGCCTGCCGCGCGGCGATCAAGAGCGGGCGCCGTCTGGACAGCCGCGAGATGAACGAGCTGGTGGACCGTCTGTTCGCCACCGAACTGCCCTATGCGGATGTCCACGGGCGCAACACCATGGTCCACCTGTCACTGGAGGAGGTGGACAGGAGGTTCGGCCGATCTTGATCCCCGTTCTGGTGCTGGCCGGACCGACCGCCTCGGGCAAGACTGGCCTGGGGATCGAGGTTGCAGAAAAGCTGGGCGCGGAGATTATCTCCGCCGATTCGCGCCAGGTCTACCGGCACCTGGATATCGGCACGGCCAAGCCCGCGGCGGCAGAACTGGCCCGGGTGCGTCATCACCTGATCGACCGGGTGGAGCCGGGTGAAAAGTTCAGCGCCGGACGATTCGCGCGCGAGGCGTCGGAAGCGATCGAGACTATTGCCAGGCAGGGAAAGGTCCCGCTTATCTGCGGCGGCACCGGGTTCTACATCGCGGCCCTGTTTGAGCCGCTGTTCGAGGAACCGGAGGGGATCGACCGGGAACGCCAGGCAAAGCTGCGTGGGGAGCTGAAAGCCAGAGCCGAACGCGAGGGCGCTCAGGCCATGCACGACGAGCTGGGACGGGTCGACCCGGACAGTGCCGCGCGGCTGCACCCCAACGATTTCCAGCGGGTGAGCCGTGCCCTGGAGTTGTTCCGCCTGACCGGACGGACCATGACCGAGCTTCTGACTGAGTGCGTCTCGCAGACACCGCGGCGGTTCAGTCCGTACTATGTACTGCTCGACCCGCGGACCGAGGTGCTTAAAAGCCGGATCGGCACCCGCGTTCAGAATATGCTGGAGGCGGGCTGGCTGGAGGAAGTGCAGGGACTCCTGAGACAGGGAGTGCCGCCAGAGGCCCCCGGGTTCCAGAGCCTGGGTTATTCTGAGGTGCTGGCCCTGTCGCAGGGGGAGTTGAGCCTGGAGGCGGCCTGCGAGGCTATCACCGCCCGCACCTGGCAGTACGCGCGCCGTCAGCGCACCTGGTTCCGTCGTCTGGAGGCCGCACTGCGCCTGGAGGGGGGCGAGGGGATGGCCGGAACTGTGGCCGCGCACTGGGGTCACCATATCGAATCCAGAGAATGGAGTGAAGCATGAGTGCAACGGAGAAACCGCTCAAGATCGGCATCACCTGCTACCCGACCTACGGCGGCAGTGGGGTGCTGGCCACTGAGCTTGGCAAGCAGCTGGCCCGTCACGGCCACGAGATACATTTTATCAGCTACGCCCTGCCGTACCGGCTCAAAGGCTTTATCAGCAATGTCTACTTTCACGAGGTGCAGGTCTCGAACTACCCGCTGTTCGAACACCAG
>CAYLSM010000034.1:0-30270 GCA_964386505.1 uncultured Gemmatimonadales bacterium | reverse complement strand
CGTTCATCACGGATGTCGATCTGGTGGTCGGGGCCGAGGTGATTCAGGCCATGACTGTGGACCTGTCGGATACCGGCCTGCGGATCGACATGGACCGCCCGTTGAATGTACGGATACGGTTCCTGGTGGATGGGGTTCTGGTGGACCGCAAGGCCCAGTTCGCCCGGGCTGAAAAGACCCCCGATGGTGGGATGACTTACGGCATAGAATTCTCAGCCGATGAAGCCTGACCCGCCGTAACGGGTATGAAAACCGCACTGATGTCATTCCTACTGACCGCTTCCATTCTCGTGTCAGGCTGCACCGAACCGCGGCCGGAACAGCAAAGCGCTGCTGCAGGTTCGAAAGCTCCAGTCGATACTGTCATCACCCGCAAAATGAAGAAAAAAGCCTGGATCCAGGCCTCCCTGGGCAATTATCGCGGCGCGATAACCGAGGTGAGCGCAGTGCTGCGCCGCGACCCCCGCGACGCCGAGGCCTATTTCATGCGTTTCCGCTTCACCCAGCAGATCACGGACGAGCCATTCACCAGTCAGGCCGTGCAGGACCTGCGCGAGGCGGCCGCCCTGGGGCACACCGAGGCCCGCGACATCCTGCGCCGCTATGTCGATTACTGATCCCTGAATTAATGAACAGTTGCGGTTGCGCCTCAGCCGCGCCCGTAAATCCGGGTGGCGGCCAGAAGACGCCCGGCCACTTCGCCGCACAGGTGCTCCTCACTGCAGCGCCAGCGCCAGTTGCCGTGGGCGGTGGAGGGCACGTTCATCCGCGCGGAGGCGGGCAGCCCCAGGATGTCCTGCAGCGGGAGGATCGCGGTGTCGGCGCGCGAGCTGAGCACCAGGCGGATCATGTCCCAGGCCACGGTCTCAGGCACCGTTTCCCGTCCCAGGTAGGCGTTGAGGTTGCCACTCTCGGAGGGGCCGGTCTCGGTCTCGAACCAGCCGCGGGCGGTGTTGTTGTCGTGTGTGCCGGTGTAGTAGATACAGTCCTCCGGCACGTTGTGCGGGATATAGGGGTTGCGGGAGGTGTCGCCGCCGAACGCGAACAACAGCACTTTCATGCCCGGCAGGCCGAACTGGCTCATTGCCTCGCGCACATCCGGCGTGATCAGGCCCAGATCCTCGGCGATGATGGGCAGGCTGGCGCTGGAGCGGGCCAGCCGCCCCAGGAAATCATTCACCGGCGCCTCGACCCAGCGGCCGCTCACCGCTGTCTCTGCCCCGGCCTGTATCTCCCAGCAGGCCACCAGGCCCCGGAAATGGTCGATCCGCACCCGGTCGAACAGGCGCAGGTTGTGGCGGATCCTGTCGATCCACCAGCGGAAACCCTCGGCACGCAAGGCCTCCCAGTTGTAGACCGGGTTGCCCCAGAGCTGGCCCGTGGCGCTGAAATAGTCGGGCGGCACACCGGCCACCACCCAGGGCCGCTTGGCCCCGTCCAGCTTGAACAGGTGCGGGTGCGACCAGAGGTCCACGCTGTCGGCATCCACATAAATCGGCAGGTCGCCGATTATGTGCACGCCCCGCTCGGAGGCATACTGCTTGAGTTCTGTCCACTGACGGTAAAAAATGTACTGGGCGAATTTCTCAAGGGCGATCCTGTCGGCGTGACTGCTGTGCGCGGCCTCCAGGGCCTCGGGGTGACGGTCGCGCAGCTCGGGCGGCCAGTCGACCCAGGCCCGGGCGCCGAACTCGGCCTTGAGGGCCTGGAAAAGGCTGAAATCCTCGAGCCACCACGACTCCCGGCGTATAAAACGCTCGTACTCGCAGTCCCTGACACCGGCCCCGCGCCAGCGCTCGAAAGCCAGGGGCAGAACCCGGGCGCGCACGGCGATGGCTTTCTCGTATTCGGCCCTGGAGGCCGATTCAGGGACTACCGGCTCCAGCTCGCCCTCGGTCAGAAAACCGTCGCGCACCAGCAGCTCCGGGCTGATAAAAAGCGGGTTGAAAGCGAACGCCGAGATACTGTGGTAGGGCGAGTTGTCATAGAGCGGGTCGGTCGGGTTGAGCGGCAGTATCTGCCAGTAGATCTGGCCCGCAGCGGCCAGGAAATCGACAAAGCGACGGGCCGCCGGGCCCAGGTCGCCCACGCCGAAAGGCGAGGGCAGAGAGCTTACGTGCAGAAGGACACCGCTGCCCCTGGTTTTCATTCTTTCTCCTGGCTGTTAGTCCCGCCTGCCGCGCAGCCGGCCTGCGGCCGCAGATGGCGTTCCGTTCCCCGACGCATGGCACTCACCGTGCGGCGCACAATATAAGCCGCGCCCGACCGGACGCAAGAAACCGGACAGGCCGGGCGTCACTCGCGCTCAACCTGTCCGGAAAAAAAGAAGCCCGGGCGGGGCCATGCCGGCTGCCCGCCCGGGTTGGAGAAAACCATCAGTTGCCTTTTTCACTCTGGTTAATGCAGACCAGGTTCTTGGCCCCCTCGGTGCGGAACTCCACCTTGTCCTCGCGGGCCAGCCAGCCCAGGGCCATCTGCACCGTAAGGGCTTTCTCGTCCAAGGCCTTCGGGATGGCCGCGATATTGACCTCATCCTTGTCCCGCAGGTAATTCCAGATCTTGCCGGCGGTTAGTCCGATCTGATTTTTCATCTCATGCTCCTTTCAAGGATTGCCGTTTTATCGGCCGTTCGGCCGGGGCCGGTTGGTATGGCCCCGTTTGAATGTAAGGGAATTAAATTCACTGCAAGCCGCGCGTTAGGATCACGGCGCCCAGAGGGGGCAACTCCAGCTCCAGCGAACAGGGCCGCCCGTGTGAACTGTGGGGGATAGCCTCCACGCCGCCCTTGTTCCCGACACCGCCGCCCCCGTACTCCACGGCGTCACTGTTGAGGTTCTCTTTCCAGAACCCACCCTCCGGCACACCGACTATATAATTATGACGTGGCACGGGGGTGAAATTTAAGGCCACGAGCGTGTATTGTCCGTTAGTTTTCCCTTTGCGAAGGAAACTGACCACGCTCTGCTGCCAGTCGTTGAAATCGACCCACTCGAACCCGCCGGCCTCGAAATCCAGCTCGAAGAGGGTGGGGTTGTTGCGGTAAAAGCTGTTCAGATCGCCCAGCCAATGCTTGATCCCCTGGTGCGCGGGCTGCTCCAGCAGGTGCCAGTCCAGGCTCTCATCATGCGTCCACTCGCGCCACTGTCCGAACTCGCCGCCCATGAATAACAGTTTCTTGCCCGGATGGGTGAACATGAAAGCGTACAGCAGCCGCAGGTTGGCGAATTTCTGCCACGTGTCGCCCGGCATCTTGTTAATCAGCGAGCCTTTGCCATGCACCACCTCGTCATGGCTGAGCGGCAGCATGAAATTCTCGGTGAATGCGTACCAGATGCTGAACGTGATCTGGTTGTGGTGGTAGCTGCGGAACACCGGGTCGCGCGAGAAATAGAACAGCATGTCGTGCATCCAGCCCATGTTCCACTTGAGGCCGAAGCCCAGACCGCCCACACTGGTGGGACGGGTTACCATGGGCCAGGGGGTGGATTCCTCGGCGATCACGTTGACATCAGGCGCCTCTGAGTAGAGCACCTCGTTCATCCGGCGCAGGAAATAGATCGCCTCCAGATTTTCCTTACCGCCATAGCGGTTGGGCAGCCACTGGCCGTCCTTGCGGGCGTAATCCAGATAGAGCATCGAGGCCACCGCATCAACCCTGAGCCCGTCCACATGGTATTTCTTCAGCCAGAACAGAGCGCTGGAGATGAGGAAATTACGCACCTCGTGGCGTCCGTAGTTGAAAATGTAGCTGGTCCATTCCGGGTGGTAGCCGCGGCGGTTGTCCTCATGTTCGTACAGATGCGTCCCGTCGAAATAGACCAGGCCGTGGATATCGCTGGGGAAATGGCTGGGCACCCAGTCCAGGATCACACCGATGCCCTCGCGGTGCAGGTAGTCCACCAGGTACATGAACTCCTGCGGTGTGCCGTAGCGGCTGGTGGGGGCGAAAAATCCCAGCACCTGGTAGCCCCAGGAGCCGAAAAACGGGTGCTCCATTACGGGCAGGAACTCCACGTGCGTGAACCCGGTCTCCTTGACATAGTTGGCCAGACGCGGGGCCAGCTCGCGGTAGGTCAGGTGGCGGCCGCCCTCCTCGGGTACGCGCTGCCAGGAGCCCAGGTGCACCTCATAGATCGACATCGGGCGGTCCAGGGCGTTGTGCTCACGGCGGGTGGACATCCACTCGGCGTCACCCCACTCGTAATCCAGGTCCCAGACTACCGAGCCGGTGCGCGGGGAGACCTCGTGATACACCCCGTACGGATCGGCTTTTTCCACCCGGTAACCGTTGTGTTGAGACTCGATCTGGTACTTGTAAAGGCAGCCCTTGTCCAGGCCGGGGATGAAGCCTTCCCAGATGCCGGAATCGATATGACGGCGGCCCAGGCGGTGCACGCCGGGCATCCAGTCATTGAAGTCCCCGATCACGGACACGGAGAAAGCGTTGGGCGCCCAGACCGCGAAATAGACTCCCGGCTTTCCCTCGACTTCCATCCGGTGCGAACCCAGACGGTCGTAAAGCTGAAAATGGCTCCCCTCGGCGAAAAGATAGTAATCCGTATCGGTGAAAAGGGTAACGTCATAATCCACCGTGGGGGTGAAATCCTTCTCGTCCTTGTCTGCCATCTCCCCTCTGCTCTGCCTTATTAATTCGGGATCGTGATCCCCCCATAGCGGCCGCGCGGTAAACGAACTCCACCGTTAAGGCTTTCACTCTTCCGTTGTCGGCCGGAACTTGGCAACACGACTGGAGGGCCGGGCTTGAACGCATTCCGAGGTGCAGAAAAACCCGATTCTGCACTTAATACATTATCATCGTTCGAGGCGCTTCTGTCAACTGTCCGGCGCGGATTTTATTCGTTTTTGAGCATGATAATCAACTTTATCAGCTTTTTACCGTCTTTAATAATTTACAGATGTTTTTCAAGCGAATTGAAAGGCTTAAGGGCACTGGCAGCCGGATGTTGAAACGGGCCGGACAGGCTGTTGCCGCCTGCCCGGCCCCTTGTGGATGGGTTTTAGAGTTGCGGACTTATTTCCAGGCCGGAGTTGTTTTCCACGCTCAGGCTGTAGCCGGCGGGCATCTGCACGCGATACTCGATCCGCCCGTCGCGCTTGATCCAGGCGGCGGATATTTCACCGTCCGGAGTGGGGAAACTACCCTCGCACCACTCGATCCCAGGGTCGGAAAGGCGCAGCAGAACGCGCTTGTTGACCGTATCAACCCGGCGCAGGCCCAGGATGTCGCGCATCAGAAAATGCGCGCAGTGCGAGGCAAAACCGTGATTGCAGCTCGCCCGCTGGTCCTGCATCTCCCAGAGCGTGCCGGTGCGGTCGGCCATATAGAGAAGGTAATCCCGGCATTCCTCCAGGGCCTGGGCCACCAGACCCTCGCGGGACAGGATATCCAGGCGCAGCTGGTTGCCGATGAACGGCCGCGACAGCGCCACCTCCGGCCATTCTCCGGTTTTTTCCCGTTTCGGGCCGAACTGGCTGACCAGCAGTTTCCAAAGTTCGGGATAGGTTTCCGGCGTGGCCGTGCCCAGGAAGAACGCATAGTCCTGGCAGGTTTCGGTTCGGTTGCGGGTTGGTTTCAGCACGCCTTTGACCCGCACGGCGTTGTCCACGAAAAAGGCGCCGTCGAACGACTGCTTGCGGATCACCTGGCGCACTTTCTCCGCCTGTTCCGCGTAGGCGGGCAGGTTGTACAGGCGGGCGGCGGACTCCAGCGCGGCGGCGTAGAGCATGTTGGTCGGGTAGTTGACATCCTGCACGTAGTCGTTGGCCTCGGACCACTCGACAAAGACCCAACTGTCCAGTTTTTCCAACAGGCCGTCCTTGTTGCGGTATTTCCCCAGAAAGTCGAACAGGGCGGTCACCTTGGGTTGCGCCTGGTCCACCAGGGCGCGGTCACCGCTGCGGGCCAGGTATTCCTCCAGCTCCAGCACGAACCACATGGCCCAGTTGGGGATATAGCTGCCGTTGTGGTTGTCGGTCGGGTAGCACATCGGGAGCATACCGGACGGTATCTTGGGGAACTTGTCGGGCAGGAGGAAATTTTCGAGGAACGATTTCTCCACCGTGCTGTTGCCGCAGAGGGTCTGCTCGGCCCGGGCAGTGAAATAGCTGTCGCAGAGCCAACCGGCCCGCTCGCGCGAGGGACAGTCGGTGAAAAGGTCGACCGCGTTCTGACGGAAAGTCTGGCGCGCGGCCTCGAACAGACGGTCAAGGCGGTTGTCGCTGGAGGCGAACCGCGCCCGGCCGGCCTCGGGATTGGCGTACTCGCGCAGTGTCACGCCTTTGACCTCGGCCGCCCCGCGCATGACCATCACTTTGAGGAACCGCAGGGTGTAAGGCTCGGCGCTCTCGAGATCGTACTGCCCGGGCTCCAGGCGCCAGTGCACCAGGTTCACGCAGCCCAGGCGCTTGAAATCCACATCCCCGTCGGTGAGCAGCTCGTCGAACGTGAAATACAGATCGGTTGCCTCGCTGCAGCTCAGATGGGCCGCCGGAAACCCGGACAGGTTGGTGCCCAGGTCGTAGATGGCGAAAGTGTTAGCCTGGAGCGAAGTGGCCGAATCGGGACAGTAGGGGGTGTTCGCTTCCTTGTTGGCGAGTGTGCGCACGTACTGCATCAGAATGAACGAGGAGTCCTCAATCTCTCCGCGCGGGAACCCCTCGATCATGGGGCCGACCTTGGTCAGAGCCCGGTCGACCCAGAGCGAATCCGGGCGCCGACCCATCTCGAAACGTCCGGTCGAGCGCAGGCTCACCGGCTGGCGCAGCTCGAACTCCGGCAGGGCGGTGCGGCAGGGGAGGAGCTGTTTCACCGGGGACAGCGCCAGGTCTGTTTTATTGAACCGGGCGCGGCTGTCCGTGCGCCAGGCGCTGAAATCAGGGCTCAGATTGTAGACCTCGCTGAAGGCGCGCTGGAAACTGTAGCGCTGCACGCTGCGCAAGCGCTCGGGCAGGATTGCGGTCTCGAAATTCACTCCCTCGCCTGCGGTGGAGGCCAGCACACGGCTGTCGGCCAGCACCTCCGCCTGAAGGAATGCCGGCTGGTCCAGACGGTAGTAGGTGTTGATGTTGTAGCCGGTCACATCGAGGGCCAGGCTGTTCTGTCCGGGATGAAGCAGGCGGGTGATGTCCCACTGGTCCACCCGGTACCAGCCATGCGGGCCGCGCGATGGCCCATGCCCGGCAAAGGCTCCGTTGACATAGAAACGGTACATCGTGGAGGCGGCCAGGCGCAGGACAGTCCTTTCCCCGGCGACTGGCTCGAACACCGCCCGGAAACCCACGGTCAGGTTCATCGTAGTGTCCTGTCCGGACGGCCAGACCGGGCGGGCCGAGCGGAAAGGCTCCTGGCCGGCGAGCCAACCGGCTTGAAGCAGCAGAAGAGAGAGTATCAGGATAGTCAACTTTTGCGACATGAAAGGTTCTCCGTGGCTGTGGGTGGCGGATCGGTTGGATTTGCAATAATGAATACAGGCAGTGGCTTTAAAAGGCAAGGTCTCTATGGGGGGCTAAGCGAAATCTGACAGATTGTGCGATTTCGGCCACGGAATGCCCGATTTCGAACAAGGCAAAATAGAGTTCGAGCATGCTTTCTCCTTTTTGAATTATTGTAAATCGTGGCAAATGAACAAAATGTGAAAATGTGAGAATTTGGCATGCTAATTGAGTAATGACACATTGAGACGCTCGTTAGCAAATGGTTTGAGAAGGTTTTGACAAAGACGTTCTGATCCTTACGTAGGATATTTTGAAAACAGTTTCCTTTCAACTTCTCACAGGATCAAGGGAGGAAATATTTAAGGTTGTAAGCGGAAGTACAGCAGAATCGGGGATGCGAAAAAGCTCAGGAAAATGGCAATCCGGTATGGGGCTAAGCTTGGAAAGAGGAGAAAAATATCTGATAATTATGTTGTCCACACACCAACAGAGGTGAGATGGAATGGTTACGAGATGGACGGTCGGGAAAAAGCTGATGCTGTCGTACATGAGCCTGGCGGTAATTGCGCTCACGATAGGGATTTCAGGGTTCTATGGGGTTTCCAGAAGCACACTCGCAATTCAGTCGATCGGTATGGTGCGACTGCCTGGAATGGAGCAGTTGCTGGTCATAAACGAGGCCCTGACTGCGGTCATCGTGGGAGAGCGCGGTCTTTTGAGCAAGAAGATGATGGACCCGAAAGTCCGTCAGGCCCAGTACGACTACATTGACAAGGCATTCAGCCGGGCCGAGGAGGCCTGGAAAACTTTCGAGGCACTGCCCAAGAGCCCGGATGAGGAACAGACCTGGAAAGAGCTTGAACCCAAATGGAACAACTGGAAACAGGGGCACCAGGTGGTCCGGGAGGCCAACCTGCAGAAAGATCAGTTGCTCTCGCAGGGTCTGAGCCTCGACGACCCCAAGGTTCTGCAGATCGAGGAGGACGCTTTCCAGGCCTCTATGACGGCCCGGGCCGCTTTCCTCGAGACTCAGAATTATATCCAGAAAATGGTGGGGGATAACCGCCAGTCGGCCACGAACGAGGTCCAGGCTCAGCTAAAGAGCGCCACTATGCTTAAGGCGACTTCCGTGGTGTTCATGCTGATCGGTGTCGCCATGGCCCTGGTGCTCGGGGTGTTCATGACCCGCTCTCTCACCCGACCGCTCATCCTTCTGACCGATGTGACCCGTATCCTGGCGGATGGTGATGTCGAGCTTACCGGCGTCTCCGTTGATGAGAGGACCAAAATCAAGCAGCGCAAGGACGAGCTGGGCGATATGGGACGGGCGTTCGCGCACATGATCACCAACCAGAAAGAAAAGGCCGAGGCCGCGGGGCAGATCGCCCAGGGCAACCTGGAGGTTAAGGTGCAGGCCGCCTCGGACAAGGACCTGCTCGGGCATTCCATGCTCCTGATGATCGACAGCCTGCAGCGGATGAACAACGAGGTGAAGAGACTCATCAAGTCCGCCCTGGATGGACAGCTCAAGGAGAGGGCCGACAGCTCCAAGTACGCCGGCGATTACGGCCAGATAGTGGGCGGGGTTAACAGCCTGCTGGACACAGTGACCCGTCCGATCGAAGAGGCCTCACAGGTGCTGGCCGCTGCTGCGGACAAGGACCTGACAAGCCGTGTGACCGGTGACTACAAGGGCCAGTTAGCCGAGTTCAAGCAGAATATCAACACAACCATCGAATCCCTGGACGAGGCGCTGCAACAGGTGTCGGAGTCCGTGGAGCAGGTAAGCTCAGCCAGCGGCCAGATCGCCAGCGGCAGTCAGAGCCTGGCCGAGGGCGCCAACGAGCAGGCTTCCAGCCTGGAGGAGATCAGCTCCAGCCTGGAGGAGATGTCCTCCATGACCAAGCAGAACGCCGACAATGCCAAGCAGGCGAAGAACCTTTCGAATGAGACCCGCGATTCCGCCGACCGGGGCCGTCAGGCCGTCGGGCAGATGGTGGAGGCGATCGGACGGATCAAGTCCAGCTCGGACCAGACCGCCAAGATCGTTAAGACCATCGACGAGATAGCGTTCCAGACCAACCTTCTGGCCCTGAACGCCGCGGTTGAGGCCGCGCGCGCCGGTGAGGCCGGCAAGGGTTTCGCCGTGGTGGCCGAGGAAGTGCGCTCCCTGGCGCAGCGCAGTGCGACTGCGGCCAAGAGCACGGCCGACCTGATCGAGGAGGCGGTCAAGAACGCCGACAGCGGCGTGGAGATAACCGACGGCGTGGCCCGCGGGTTCGAGGAGATCGCCGAGGGCAGCCGCAAGGTGAGCGACCTGGTGGCCGAGATCGCGGCCGCGGCGGTGGAACAGGCCCAGGGGATCGAGCAGGTGAACACCGCGGTGGCGCAGATGGACAAGGTGACCCAGCAGAACGCCTCCAACTCCGAGGAATCGGCCAGCGCCGCCGAGGAACTGAACAGCCAGGCCGAGGAACTGCGCAACATGGTGGGTGAGTTCTCCCTGAGCAGCCGTCACGTGGCCCACAAGCCCAGGACCGAAATCCTTGCCCGCCCGCTCGCGCCTGTGGCCCCAAGCGCCGGGTCGCATCATGACCGGACGGCCATGTCTGCCAGGAGCGACAGGCCTGCAGCGCGCAAGCCCTCCAAGGTGCGTCCCGCAACTCCGGTCTTGGCCGGTGAAATAAAGAGCGGGCCGGTCACCGGCAACGGGCACGGTAAAGCCCTGTCGCCGGAGCGGGTGATTCCGCTGGATGACAAGGATTTTGCGGATTTCTGAGGCTGAGAGACAGGAAGTGAATAGCAGGCCGGGGTGCAGAGCGTTCCGCACCCCGGCCTGCTTTCTGTTATTACGAGTCAACCTTGCATTAAAGACGCAGGGGCGGGTTTCAAGCCCGCCCCTGCCTTTGTCGGTTCCTCCGCTTAGCGCTCCTTCCGGCCGGCGCTTCAAACTTCGGCCGGGGAGGCACTGTCTCAGATTTCTTTCAGCGCCGCCACTATCTCCAGGATCGCCTTCTTGCCGTCCGCGAAATACATCAGCGTGTTGTCAGCCGCGAACAGCGGGTTGGGGATTCCAGCGAACCCGGGGCTGAGCGAGCGCTTGATCACCACCACGGTGCGGGCCTTGTCCACGTTGATGATGGGCATGCCGGCGATCGGGCTCGACGGGTCGGTGCGCGCGATGGGGTTGACCACATCGTTGGCCCCCAGCACGATTGCGATGTCGGTCGACTCCATCATGGCGTTGGCCTCGTCCATCTCCTTGAGCTTGTCGTAGGGGATGTCGGCCTCGGCCAGCAGCACGTTCATGTGCCCGGGCATGCGTCCGGCCACCGGATGGATCGCGAACTCGACATCCACCCCGCGCGACTCCAGCAGGTTGGTCAGGTCGCGCACGGGGTGCTGGGCCTGGGCCACGGCCATGCCGTAACCCGGGACGATCATCACCCGGCGGGCGTCCTCCATCAGCATCGCTATTTCCTCAGCGCTGGTGGACTTGACCTTGCCGGCATAGATGTCGTCTTTCTTGCCGCCGGTCGCCACCGCCGCTCCCACTCCTCCGAACAGCACGTTGGCCAGGGAGCGGTTCATCGCCTTGCACATGATCTGGGTCAGGATGATACCCGAGGCCCCAACCAGGGAGCCGGCGATGATCAGGCCGTAGTTGTTGAGTACGAACCCGGTGGTCGCGCCCGCTATTCCGGAATAGGAGTTGAGCAGCGAGATCACCACCGGCATGTCCGCCCCGCCGATGGGGATGACCAGCAGCACGCCCAGCACGGAGGCCACCGCGGCCATGATCCAGTAGACATCGGTCCGGCTGGGATCGAGCACCAGCCACACGCCCAGTCCCACCGCGATCAGGCCCAGAAGGATATTGACCACGTGACGGCCCGGGAACAGCACCGGGTTGCCGCCGATCAGGAATTCCTGCAGCTTGAGAAACGCGATCAGGCTGCCCCAGAAAGTGACCGCGCCCACGATGCCCGAGGCGGCCGTGGCAATGGTCATCTGGGTCAGCGGAGTGCCGCTGGCCAGGCCCGACTCGATCAGGGCCGCTCCGGCCACGATCAGTGAGGCGCCGCCGCCGAACCCGTTGTACAGGGCCACCATCTGCGGCATGGCGGTCATCGGGATACGGATCGAGACGATCACTCCGATCAGCGAGCCGATCAGGATGCCGATGAGAATCACCTCGAAGCTGACGATGTGACGGTCGAACAGGGTCACCACAATGGCGAGCAGCATGCCGAGCGCGCCAAGAAGGTTGCCCCGGACCGCGGTCCGGGGATGGGCCATGCCTTTCAGCCCGAGAATGAACAGTACGGATGCGATCAGATAGGCCAGGTTGATTATCGCTGTGTACATGGTCAATTTTTCTTTTTGAACATCTTGAGCATTCGGTGGGTCACCATGAAGCCGCCCACAACATTAATAGTCGCGAAGACCACGGCCGTGCAGCCGAGGATCGTGGTCAGCAGGGTCTCCTTGGCCCCGGCCGAGATCATCGCGCCGATGATCGTGATGCCGGAGATGGCGTTGGAGCCTGACATCAGCGGAGTGTGCAGGATCGGAGGCACCTTGTTGATCACCTCGAACCCCACGAACACCGCCAGGACGAAGATAGTCAGCGAAATGATGAAAATATCCATCAGACCTTCTCTGGCTGGGCCGGAGCGAGCGCCGGCAGGTTCAACAGCTCTCGCACCCGCGCCTGCGTGACCTCTTTACCATGGGTCAGCATGGTCTCGCGGGTGATCTCATCGCTTGGGTCTATCTTGAGGCTGCCCTCCTTGGTGATCAGATGTTTCAGGAAGGTGACGATATTCTTCGAGTACATCTGACTGGCGTGGTATGGAACCGTGGAGGGAAGGTTGACCGGCCCGATAATGGTCACGCCGTGGGCCTCGACAGTCTCGCCGGTTTTGGTCAGCTCACAGTTGCCGCCGCGTTCTGCGGCCAAGTCGACAATCACGGAACCCGGGGGCATCTTTGTGACCATGTCGGCGGTGATCAGCACCGGGGCTTTCTTACCCGGCACCGCGGCCGTGGTGATCACCACGTGGCTGTCGGCCACCACGCGCTCCATCAGCTCGCGCTGACGGCGGTAGAAATCCTCGCCCATCTCCTTGGCGTAACCGCCCTTGGTCTCGCTGGAAGCCGCATCCAGCTCCATCTCGACAAACTTGCCGCCAAGGCTTTCCACCTGCTCACGCACCGCGGGACGGACATCATAGGCCTGCACCACCGCGCCCAGACGCTTGGCCGAGGAAATGGCCTGCAAGCCCGCCACGCCCGCCCCGATCACGAACACGCGGGCCGGACTGACCGTACCCGCCGCGGTCATCATCAGCGGGAACATGCGCGGCAACTGGGCCGCGGCCATGATCACCGCTTTGTAGCCGGACACAGTGGCCATCGCGGAGAGCGCGTCCATGCTCTGCGCCCTTGTGATACGCGGCATCAGTTCCATCGAGAAAGCTGTCACTCCGCGCGCGGCCAACTCCTTGACCTGTTCCGGCGCGGAAAGAGGGTCGAGAAACGCGATCAGGACCTGACCCTCGCGCAGGAGAGAGTAATCCTGCAGCCCTTTTTCGGGGTTGGCTCCAGCGGCCTGATACTGGAGGATGATGTCCGCGGCCTGGAACACTTTGTCCCGGCCGGGCAGCATCTGAACCCCTTTGGCCTGGTACTCGCTGTCCGGGTAGCCGGCAGCAGTTCCCGCACCGGCTTCCATCACGACCTCGAGTCCCGCTTTGCTGAGAACGGAAACACCATCGGGCACCAGCGCCACCTGGTTCTGGCCCGGGAATGTCTCCCTCGGAACTCCCACTCGCATTGGAATCTGTCTCTCCGCTTGGTTGAGGTTTGTGTCTTCGGCCTGAGTCCGTCCTCCGGCCGGGAACCTTGTGTCGTGGATCAGTGCGGCCGTCTTCCGGCCGCCGCTTTTTAAATGATCTCAAGCGTCGTTCAGTGATATTGTAAATAAATCTCAAATACAAATCAAGTCCGCATGCCACCTTCTTTCCGAACCGTCTCGACAGAAACATTCAGGGCGCCAAGCGCTCAATTAACCAATCTCCTGCTTTAAGAGAATACCGGAAACGGTCGTGCAGACGGTCGGCGCCGGCCTGCCAGAACTCGAACATGCGCGGGGCCAGACGGTATCCGCCCCAGAACGGAGGCAGCGGGACCTCATCCGGGAAAAGGCGCTCCATCTCGTGGTGTGCGGTCTCCAGGCTCTCGCGGTCCGGGATCGGGCGGCTCTGTGGCGAGGCCCAGGCACCCAGGCGGCTGCCCCGGGGGCGGGTCTGGAAATAGGCCAGACTCTCCTGGGCTGTGGTTTTTTCGACCTCCCCGACAATACGCACCTGGCGCGCCGGATCGCTCCGCCAGTAAAAAAGAAGGGCCGCCCGGGTGCGTTCCAGAAGGTCCTGCGCCTTGCGGCTGCCGTAGTTGGTGAAAAACACGAAACCAGCGCGGTCGAACCCGCGCAGAAGGACCATGCGCGAGGAGGGCGCTCCCGCCGCATCCACAGTGGACAGGGCCATCGCCTCCGGCTCGGTCACCCCGGCCTGCTGCGCCTGGCTGAACCAGCGCCCGAACTGCTCGAACGGGTCATCCGCCAGGGAAGCTCTGTCCAGAGCGGCCATATTCACTCCAGTGTGCGGTCGAGTTTACGGTAGGCCATCTCCCAGAACAGCACCTCGAACTCAACGCTCCGGGCGAAAAGGTTCTGCCAGCGTTTCTGCTGCACCTGGCCGGAGTGACGGGCCTGTTCCTCCATCAACTGGCGCAGGTAGTCCGAGACATGCTTCATCTGGTCGGAAGCGTAGGTTTCGATCCATTCACGGTAGTGCCGGGCAGCGGGCAGGCTCTGACTTTTGAGGCGCAGGCCGATCTCATGATAGCCCCAGGCGCAGGGGAGCATGGCGGCCAGAAGGTCGGCGAAAATACCGGAGTAGGCGGTGGAGAGCAGGAAACTGGTATAGGCCAGACACCAGGGCGTGGCTGTGGTGGATTCCAGCAGTTCACGGCTGATACCGTGCTCACCGCATAGTTTTACGTGCAGTTCCATCTCGGTGTCGAGAGTCAAGCCCAGCAGGCCCTTGAAATAGCGCATGGTCTCAAGGTCGGGAGCCTTGGCGCAGGCCAGGGCCAGCAGACGGCTGAACTCGATCAGGTAGACATAGTCCTGACGGAGGTAGAAAACGAATTTATCCTCCGGCAGCACCCCTGCGCCGATCTCGCGCACGAACGGGTGCTCGTGCATACCCTTCCAGGTGTCGATACAGGCGGCAGCCAGGCTGTCGGTAAAAGACATGCGGCTTTCCCTCGCTGTGCGGGTTGACTGGGCCGGGCCCTGAACCGCTCACTGTTACATGGAATAGCTGATTTCAGTATGGGTCTCGCTAAAACGGCCTGTCAAGTGCGCCAGGGCGCGTCCGAGGTCCGGGTAGCGGTAGCGGAAACCCGATTGCAGCAGACGGGCCGGACGAACCCGCTGGCTGGCAAGCAGGAGCGGCCCTGCCATCTCGCCCAGGGCGGCTCTGAGCAGCGGGGCCGGGAGGGCCAGGACAGCGGGCCTGCGCAGGACGCCCCCCAGGGTTCGGCTGAACTGCGCGCTGGTGACTGCCTCCGGAGCCGCGACTATCAGCGGGCCGCTCAGCTCCTCGTGCGCGATCACGTGACGGACCACCCGCAGAAGGTCATCGATTGCGATCCAGCCGAAATACTGCTCCCCACGGCCAATGGGTCCGCCCAACCCGGCGCGGAACGCAGGAAGCATAGCCCGCAGCGCGCCGCCGGCCGGGGAGAGGACCATCCCCAGCCGCAGGTGCACCACCCGCACGCCTGCCTCGGCCGCCGGGGTGCAGGCTTTTTCCCAGGCCGCGCAGACCCCGGCCAGGAACCCGTCGCCGGCTGCACTCTCCTCATCCAGAATTTCCTCCCCCCGGTCGCCGTAGAAACCGACCGCTGAGGCGCAGATCATCATCCGGGGCGGTTTGTCGAGGCGGGCCAGGCTACTCGCGATAAGCTCCGTGCTTCGCACCCGGCTTTCAAGGATGCCGCGCTTGCGGTTCTCGCTCCAGCGCCCGGCGGCGATACTCTGGCCAGCCAGGTGCATCACAGCCCCGGCGTTTTCGAGGGCGGCCGGGTCGAGCAGGCCGGTTTCCGGATGCCAGCGGAACTCAGCACTGCTTTTCGGCTCCCCTCGCACCAGAGTGCGCACACGGTATCCGGCCGCCCGAAGGTAGGGCAGAAGCGCAGAGCCGATCAGCCCAGAGCCGCCGCTTACAACGATATCCGTGTCTCCATGGCCATAGTCAGTACTGTCACATAAGTCAGAAACGGTCACCCGGTGCCGCCAGCGGAATGCCCGGTCGAGACGGTTTGCGATGAAGCGGCCGGTCAGGCTGGGCAGGGGCGGCTCGTACTCCACCCGGTCGGTCAGGCGGCAGCCCGTTCCACTCGCGTCCGGCTCGAAAACGTGCGCGTGCGTCCAGTTCCGGAACGGCCCACGCACCTGGATATCGGTGAAGCCGCGGCCGCCCGGCTCCACCCTGGACAACTCGGCCAGCCAGTCCAGCCGCAGCGGCCCCAGGCCGGCCTCGAGGCGCAGGCGTACTCCCGGGGTGAGGGCGGCCGTCCCGCCCTCGAGCAGACGGGCCCGCTCCCAGGGCGGGAACAGACGTTCCATCGCACCGGGCCGGGCGTGCCAGTCGAACACTGTTTCCGGGCTTACACCCTCGATGAGTGTCTGTAGACGATACTCCATTTCGCAGCCGCACCGTTAAGGGCAATCAGGACTTGAAGGCCGGATCCTTATTATCCGGAAAGGACTTCTCTTTTTAACTCTACTATCTTTCGGATACTGTTTACAACAGCCGTTTGAGAAATTAAGCTCCAAGCAGGAACACTGGAAAATATTTTGTGTACTTATTGAAAAGTTGATCAAAAAGTCAAGAAAGCGATAGGGTTGTACATCACAGTTGTTCCTGCGGTTCATCCTGGGAGACATATCCGTTTGGGGGGAGCGATGGAAAAAGAGAGGCATGTAGAAGCACAACTGGACGGTTGTGGGTGCAGGGGCACCGGGCACACCCGGCGTGAGTTTATCGGACGCTCGGCCCTGGGAGTAGGCGCCCTGGCCTCGGCGACAGCTCTTCTTTCCCTGCTGAACGGTTGCGGTGGGGGCGACTCCTCTGGCAGCCCGGTCTCGCCGTCCACCGGCGGCGGCACGGTGCAGCTCGACCTGAGCCTTCCGCAGTACAGCACACTAAATACAGTAGGGGGATCGGTCAGCCTGAACTCCAGCGCGCTGAGTGGGTTGCCGCAGAACGGGATTATAGTGGTCCGTTCTTCCGAAAGCACGATCACTGTTCTGGACCGCACCTGCACGCACGAGGGCTGCCAGGTGAGCGCCCTTCAATCCAACGGCATCGCTGTCTGCCCCTGCCACAATGCACAGTTCAACGCCTCGGGCGGTGTGGTCCGCGGCCCAGCCTCGCGCAGCCTGGCCCAGTACACGGCCAGCCTGGAGAACGGAATCATCAGCATCCAGCTTTGAACAAAGCGGTGGTCAGCAGGAGAGAGGACATTCGCGGGAGGAGGATCAAACAGTTCACGCTTGATATTCCAATGATAAAATCACTTGTAAAAGTCCGCTCCAGGGCCTACACTCAGAGCAGGGAACGCAGAACGGCGATTGGGCGCGGTTCAGGCTTGAACTGTACAATCCCGCGAGGCGAGTATGCCGCAGGAGCAGACCTGTTCCACACAAACGGTCCGCGTGGCCGTGATCGGAGGAGGTCCGGCCGGGGCCTTTTTCTCGATCCGCTACCTCAGTCTTTGCCGCGAGAAAGGGATTGAGGCCCAAGTAACTATTTTCGAGCCCAAGCTGTTCGAGCGCGGCGGGCCCTCCAACTGCAACTGCTGCCAGGGTGTGCTGTCCTCGGCCCTGGTCTCCGAGCTGGAGGCTTTGGGCCTGGCCCTGCCCGAGCGCGTGGTGCAGCAGCGGATCACCCGTTACCGTCTGGTCACCGGGGTGGGAAGCCTCTGCCTGGAGGCGCCGGCCGGGTCGCATATCCTGACAGTCTACCGCGGCCACGGCCCGAACCCCGACCGCAGCGGGCGCCTCAGTTTCGACCAGTTCCTTCTGGACACCGCCCTGGCTCTGGGAGCGACAAAAATCTCGCGCCGGATCGAGCGGGTGGCGCTCGACCCCAGCGGCCCAGCCCCTGTCCATCTGACCGATGAGCTGGGCCAGCGTTACGCCGCGGACATGCTGATCGGCGCGTTCGGAGTGAACTCCACAACCGGACTGCAATTCGAACGTCTGGGTTTCGGTTACAGCCGTCCCGCCACCCACGCCGCGGTGCTGGCCGAGTTCCCTCTGCCGGAGGGCCTGCGTCCCGCTGGCGCGGGCAGCGAGATCGTGGTGTTCATCCCCGGTGAAAGGCCGGTTCAGTTCGGGGTGATCACGCCCAAGAAAGACTACATGACAGTCTCCCTGGTGGGCAAGGGACTCAGCCTGACCGACCTGGAGGAGTTCGTGCGGAGGACCGGCCCGGAGGGCGGCGCACCGCGCTGCCGATGCGCCCCTCGTTTCCCGGTGCAGCACAGCCCGCGTCTGGCAGCGGCCCATTGTCTGATCGTGGGGGATGCCGGGATCTCGCGCTACTACAAGAAAGGCATCGACAGTGCTCTGCGTTCGGCCTCTCTGGCCGCCGAGGTCCTGACTGCCTGCGGCCCGGCGGATGAAAAAGGCCTGCGCCGCGAGTACGAGCGCCGCATCCAGGGAGAGTTCGGTCTCGACAACCGTCTGGGCCAGTTGATGTTCCGCCTCTACGACCGGATCAACCGCGTCCCGTCGCTCACCCTGGCCCATATCCGCCTGGCCCGCGGCGAGTGCCCGCTGTCCGGCCTGGCCGCACACCGCCTGCGCTGGGTGCTCTGGAACATGTTCACCGGGGATGCGCCCTACCGTCGGATTTTCCTGCATTGCCTGGACCCGCGCCTGGCTTTCGGCGTGATCTGCTCCTCGCTGCGCGTGTTGCTGAACGGTAAAAAAGCTCTCGGACAGGAAAACGGCAATGAATGCAAGTGAGACAAAGCCCCTGCGGGTGCTGATCGCTGGAGGCGGGCCGGCCGGAGCGGCCTGCGCCATCTCCCTGCTGCGTCTGGCTGGCCAGGCCGGACGCCAGGTGCAGGTAGACCTGTTCGAGCACAAGCAGTTCGGCCGTCACTACAACCAGTGCATGGGCGTGCTCAGCCCGCCGATCCAGCAACTGCTGCCGGACCTGCTCGGGCTTCAGATACCGGAAAGCCTTGTCCTGCGCCGGATAAACGGTTACTGCCTGCACACGGAGAACGACAGTATACGCTTGATGGAGAGCGAGGCCGGGGAAGTCTCCGAGCCCTCGCTGGCAACGCGCCGGGTGCAGTTCGACTCTTTTCTCAACGCGTCGGCACGCCAGGCCGGGGCGGCTCTCCACCTCTGCCGGGTCTGCGATGTGGAATTCGGCGCGGAGGCGGTGAACATTTTCACCGAGGGCGGCAGTTTCAGCGGCGATATCCTGGTCGGGGCTTTCGGCCTGGATTGCCAGATGAGCGAGGCCCTCGGGCGGCGGATCGGCTACCGTCGCCCGGATTTCCTGGACACGGTGGTCACGAAGATTCATCCGGGCCAGGAGCGGGTGGACGCTTTCGGCGATACGATCCACGCTTTTCTGGTCGCAGCCGCCGGGGTGGAGTTCGCCTCCCTGGTGCCCAAGGGCAACCATA
The DNA here is from genome assembly GCA_964386505.1 of uncultured Gemmatimonadales bacterium. Taxonomy (GTDB): domain Bacteria; phylum Gemmatimonadota; class Glassbacteria; order GWA2-58-10; family GWA2-58-10; genus JAJFUG01. The sequence continues at coordinate 11,028 of CAYLSM010000034.1, read as the reverse complement.
TCACGGCCCTGGCGGCGGGACGGGGCGTGAGTTCGTTCACCCTGAGGGAATTTCTCGGCTCGCGCTCCGTGCGGCAGGTGATGAACTATCGGTTCGAGGTGGGAGACATGTTCCGCGGCAGTTTCCCGATCTCGCCGGCGCACAATTTCTACTGTGACCGATTTATCGCCATCGGGGATGCCGCCGGGCTGGTGAGGCCGTTCAAGGGCAAGGGGATCAACTCGGCCCTGCTCTGCGGCAGCCACGTGGCCCGTCTGATCCTGGAGCGCGGGGTGACAAGGCAGGCCCTGAGCGGGATCGAGCGCTGCTGCGCCGAGATCATCGGCGACCTGTGGTACGGTCGGACCACGCGGCTGGTCACCGGGGTGATGACCCGTCTGGGTGTGTTCGACCCGGTGCTGGCCACGGCACGAAAGAGCCCGGCCCTTCGGCGCGCCCTGTTCGACAGCGTTTCGGGCCAGGATACCTACCGCAATGTCTGGCGGCGCATCCTCGGCTCACCCGGCGACATTCTGCGGGTGAGCGCCGGTGTGGCTGCCGCCGCCCTTCGTCTGACCATGTCCTGCCCTCAGGACAGAAGCTGACCCCCTGAGCACCGGAAGAGTCTTCCGCTTTGCGCTGTTTACTTTCCGTCACTTTTGTGCCATATTTCCCGCCGCACTTCGGCCTTTGGGACGAATTTGCATTCAGCTTGGCGTTTTCGTATTAAGGCAGACCGGCATCAGTGGCAATCCGATCCCAGCGACGCCGTCGGTTCGCCGCAGCCCAGCCTTTGGGGTGGATGGTTCGTTTATGATTTATGTAGGGTCGCACCGGCGTGTGCGACCGGGTGGACACATGGGTCCGCCCCTGCGGCTAAGACCGGGCTTAAGTTGAAACACTGCCCATGTTGCAGGCTCAGGCAGGCGCGGCCCCCAGGGACAGCAGCGCGGGCCTGACGGTCGCATGGGGCTGCCGACGGGATACGCATGCGTTAAGGCGCGAGTTGTATGTAATACATCTATCGATACCAATTCACATCGCAAGGGAGAACAATGGCAGAACCGCTGTGTGCCTATTTCGGACGGTGCGGGGGCTGCACCTCGCAGCAGACCGACTACGCCGCCCAGCTCGACAACAAGCGCCGTCAACTGGCCAACGCAATCGGCTGCGATGACATCCGCGTGGTCCACGACCGCGAGTATTTCTACCGCACCCGGGTGGACATGATCTTTCACCCCAACGGCCTGGGGTTCCGTCACAAGGGCGACTGGCGCCGTATCGAGGATATCGACCGCTGCGTGATCGCGAACGAGAAGATAAACGAGATTCTGGCCGAGGTGCGCGCCTCATTCAGCGGCGCGGACACGTTCGATATCCGGCGCAAGAGCGGCACGTTCCGCTACGCCGTGATCCGCGCCCCGCAGAACGACAGCTCGCTCTCCTTTGTCCTCAACTCCGACTCGACACGGCTGATGGAGGCCCGGGAGAAAATAGTCCGTTTCGCCGAGCGCTCCAGCGCGGCCAACATCATGGTCACCTATGTCCCCTCGAACACGGATGTCAGCGTGGGGGAGGACTGCTTCGTGGTCAAGGGCCGCGACCTTCTGGAGGAAAGCTACCTGGGGCGACGGTTCCTGCATCACGTGCAGGGCTTTTTCCAGAACAACTATTTCATGGCCGAGAAGCTGCACGAGCACTGCCGGGGCCTGCTGCAGTCGCACCAGACCGCCGGCCGTCACCTTCTGGACCTCTACGGCGGAGTGGGGACTTTCGGCATAATCAACGCCGACCTGTTCGAGAGCGTGAGCGTGGTGGAAAGTTTCGGCCAGGCCATCGAGTGCGCCGGGAAGAATATCGAGCTGAACGGAGTGGATAACGTGCGGGCAATCGTGCTGGATGCCGCCAGACTCAAGAACCTGGAGCTTCCCAAGTCCTTGATCGTAATCACCGACCCGCCGCGAAGCGGCATGCACCCCAAGACCATTCACCAGTTGGGCGTGCTGCACCCGGAGCTGATCATCTATGTCTCCTGCAACGTGAAGCAACTGGGGATCGACCTGCCCAAGCTCAAGGATTACAGGCTAAAAAGCGCGGCCCTGTTCGACCTGTTTCCCCAGACCCCGCACGCCGAGGCGGTGGTGGAACTGGTCCCCACGGATGAAACGGCCTGAACGGCAGCAAGATATTGACAGAATTCCAGCGGACCCGGAGTACGCGCAACAGCCCGTGCTCCGGGTTTTGCTTTTGCGCGGCCATTGGTAATCCGATACCGCGCCTCGAGTTAAGAAATGAATGTCAAGAGCGGAATAAGTGGATAGAGCGATTGGCGGTTTGGGGACGATCGTCACTGCCGGTTGTCATTCCGGACAGTATCCCGAACCGTGCAGCGCCGTCAATCAGCCGCACCGAACGGTGCAACTGCACCGTTCGGTGCGGTGAAGTCGTGGCCGAGTGAGCCGGGAAGTCTGGAAAATGACTGCGCAGAGCCGAGCTAATACAGCCCTTACAAAAATGTTCCCTTGAATGTCCTAAAAACGTCCCGCCTGGCACTTTTCTTGTCTAACAAAGAACTCAATCACCATTCCCAATCCCCCTTTCTGGATAAAATATGCCCTGTCGAGCCAATACCTGTACGGAATGAGATCATGAGAGTTTTGGTCATCGAGGATGATTACGAGCTGTTGGAAGAGCTGGAGGATGCGCTCAGCGGCGAGGGTTTTGAGACCGTTGCCTGCCGGAACTCGGGTGAGGCGGTCGACCTTTATCGCTCCAGGCGGTTCGATGTAGTGGTTACGGACCTGAAGATGCCTGTGCTGGACGGGTTCGGGCTGTTGCGGGCCATTCTGGCCCAGGACCCGCAGGCCCGGGTAATCATCCTGACAGCCTGGGATGACCCGGAAAACCGTCGCCGCGCCGCCGAGTACGGTGCGATCGGCTTCTACCGTAAACCGCTTATCGACATGGATGAGTTTTTCGGCACTCTGCGAAGGATCGCGCTGGGCAGCCGGGATGAATCTGGGGCCGCGGACCTGAAACGAGAGTGAGTATCGGCAAGACAACTGTGTTGTCAACCAACCGCCAGTCTGTCATTTCAAGGAGGTGCCGGGTTATGAAATAGGAATGTCCGCAGAATCACAGGATGTGCAGAACAACCGCAACCATTTGGAAGTATCCACAGTTTCCGCTAAAGGATCCACCGAAGGAGGATCTATGTTGGGAAAAGCCAAAAGAGACTCAGTCAAGCTCCGGAGCGTTCTGCTCTGCCTGGGGCTGATGCTCTGGGCAGTGACAGGATACGCCCAGATCAGCACGGCCAAGATCGAGGGCGTGGTGCGAGACAAGAACAACGGGCAGCCCCTGGCCGGCGTGCAGGTGACCTGCGAGGGTACGCGCCTGGGTAATGTGACCAACAATGACGGGTACTTTTTCATTCTGAACGTTCCCCCCGGACGGCGCTCGATTACTTTCAGCTACACCGGATACCAGAAAGTGACTGTGGCCAACCAGCTAATTCTGGCCGGCCAGACCACCACGATCAACGCCGAACTCAGCACGGCGGTGGTGGAGATGGAAGGCATAGTGGTGGAGGGGCAGAGCGAGGTTCTGGTGCCCCGTGACAACACGGTCTCCAAGAGCCGCATGACCAGCGAGTCGATTGCGGCCACCCCGGCCACCAAGCTCGAGGACATGCTGCTGATGGAGCCCGGCGTACAGATCGGCGGTATCGGCGGTCTGGACCGCGGCCTGCGTATCCGCGGCGGTCGCGTGGGCGAGGAGGCGATGGTGGTGGATGGGCTGATCGCCCGTAACTACACCGCCGATCCGTTCCGCAGCGGCCTGGGCTGGATCTGGGACCAGGAACTCGGCTCTCTGGGCGAGGACGCCACCCCGCTGGAGTTCTCAACCAGCTCGGTCGAGGAAGTGGACATTATCACCGGCGGGTTCCAGGCCGAATACGGCAACGCCCAGTCCGGTATCATCAACATCGTCACCACCGAGGGTGGCCCGAACTATCGCGGCCGGGTGCGTATGACCACCGACCAGGCCAACCCCCGCACCTCTGACTACGGGTATAACCAGCTCCAGACGAGCCTGGGCGGCCCGGTGAAACTCATCCCGAACATGTATTTCCACGGCTCGGCTGAAATCCAGGGCCAGGCCGACCGCAACCCGACCCATGCGGATGAGGGTTTCCGCGGCATCAACCAGGACTTCGTGGACCACCTGAACGACGCGGTCCGCAACGACCCGGTGCTCGGCCTTCAGATGCCGGCTTTCACGCTGGATGAATTCAAAGTCGCGCGTGAGGCTTACGCGGCCAAGACAGGGGAGAGCGCCTCGCTCTGGTCGCCACTGAACCCGGTCCGTCAGCCCGGCGACTGGGGTGACCGCACCCTGATCTCGGGCAAGTTGACCGATTCGCCCATGCCGGGCCTCAAGCTGATCGGCAGCGCCAATTTTTCGCGCAACCAGCATGCCTACCCCTGGCGCAACACGGGTAATTATTTCTTGAACGGCATCGCCACCCGCGAGACAATGCCCCTGGCCGACTGGGACGGCAAGTACGGCGGCGCGCAGGAGGTTTACGTTTCGCAGAGTTATGCCCGTCGCACCCGCACCTCCAATATCCTGGCCGGCGCGGACTGGGAATTCTACAAGTCGACCACGCGCAGCGCGGCCCTGCAGTTCCGTTTCAGCAATTTCGAGACTCAGGATATCAACAGCTCCGACCCGAAAGTCAACTACAAGCACGACAACACTTTCCTGGGTTGGGACCCGCACGATGTGCCGTTCGAGATGGAGAGCTACCCGGGACGCGAGTGGCAGTATGATGAGAACGTCAAGCTCTTCCCGGACGGGGTCAGCGGCTGGAAGCTGGATTACACCTGGGTCACTCCGTTCTCGACGCATTTCGAAGACTGGCTCTACTACCTTACCTACCGCTACCAGCGCGAGCATCAGAAGAACTGGAAGACCGATTTTGATTTCCAGATCAACCGTCACAACCGCGCCAAGGTCGGTTTCCAGTACACCAGCTTCGACAACATGATGTTCAATACCGATTATATGACTCCGCTGCGCAACCTGGACAACGAGTTCAACTACCAGCCGAACATGCTGGCGGTCTATGTCCAGAACCGCACCGACCTGGGCGATTTCGTCATCGACTACGGCGTGCGCTACGACCGTTTCAACCCGGTCGACAACTGGGGTTTCCGCAACGGTGACCAGTACGGCCAGGACTATTTCCCCAAGGTCGTGGACGAGATTTCGCCGCGCTTCGACGTGGCGTTCCCGGTCACCGACAAGTCGCAACTGCGGTTCTCGTACGGTGCGTTCACCCAGTTGCCCAGCCTGACCTACATCTTCGACGGCTCCAACCCCGGCGGCCTTGAGTATTCGCGCACGGACGCGTTCGAGGCCGGCCTGAGCTACCTGCTGAACGAGGATATGGTCCTGGACATGGTGACATACTACCGCGATATCGACGGCAACGTGGCCAGCCGCACGTTCTTCCGCGACTATTACGAGACTCACAGCGAGCGCCGTATCCGCTCCTCGGCCACAGGCTATTCCAACCGTGACAACGGTAACATCAAGGGTGTGGATTTCTCCATCAAGCGCAAGTTCGCCAACAACTACTCGGTCAACCTGATCTATACGCTGCAGTTCAGCCGCACCACTGGCAGCCAGATCAACTCCACCTCTTATCTGAAAAACTTCCTGGATAACTCCACCGGCGAAGTGTTCACTCCGCCCGATGAGCTGCGTCCGATCGACGGTGACCGCACCCACTCGATCACGGCCAATTTCAGCTATCTGGTGCCGCAGGATTTCAAGAGCGGGACCATACTCGGGACGCTGCTCAAGGAAGTCCGCGTGAACGCGATCTACACCCTGAACAGCGGCGCGCCGATGACCGACTACCTCAACTGGTACGGCGGTAGTTACGGGCACAACGCCCATGATGACGTCACCTGGCTGACCCGCCGCAACGGAAAGCCCATCGGCGGCGTGAATTTTTTCCGCGACCGCTGGAGCCAGAATCTCGATCTTCGCATGTCGAAGAACCTGAGGCTGGGCGGCACCCGTCAGATGAGCCTGTTCTGCGAGGTTTTCAACGCTCTGAACCGCAAGTTCAACACCCCTTATCCCAAGGGCCTCTCCTACGAGAACAACAGTCACATAACCGGTGGTGTGGACTGGAACTGGGATGACCCGTCGATTTCGGACGCCGACCGGGTGCGGTTCAACGCCGATTTCAATGGCGACGGAATTCTGTCCGTGATGGAAGCCACCAAGGGCGCTATCGCCGAGTCGGTGATGCTCTCGACCATGGACAAGGAAGCCTGGGGAGCAGCCAGGCAGATTCGTCTGGGAGCTGAATTCTCCTTCTGATCCGGTCCGCCGGGCCGGAGTCCGAGTCTGAATCAGTGGAGTTATTTGAGGAGAAATCTGATGATGAAAACGAAGGCAAGACATTTGACCGGCCTGCTCCTGGCTATGCTGCTGCTAATGGCGGCCGGCAGCGCTCTCGGTGAAATGAAGTCTCTCAAGCGGGCCGAGGGTAACAACGTGGGAGTGGTGATCGGCATGAACTGGCGTAACGCCCTGTACGGCGGCGCTTACGGCGAACCCCAGTACTATCACCAGTTCCCGCGCGGCTCCAACAATATCTTCTTCTGCTGGGGCTGGGGTTGGGGTCCCTCGGCTGTGTTCGATCTCAACGGTGACGGGCTGTGTGAGGACACCACGTTCTTCGAAGGCCGCGGCTGGACGTTCGACGCCGGCGTGGGCAGCCTGGAGCAGCGTGACCTGATCATGAGCCTGGTCAACAGCGGCGAGCGGATGAGCCAGGCCGCCAGACGCCTGGAGAACACCCGGGTTTACAGCTCGCTGGACGCCGAGGACGTGGATGCCTGGCCGCCCGAGTTCCGGACCGGCCGTACGATGGACGGTGCGCCGATCTTCCACGGCGCCGAGACCATCTCCGTGCTGCGCACCGATTCCTGGCGCACCAATTTCGCCCAGCCCCTGGGCGGCTCTCTGGAACAGTCGTTCTATTTCCTGAACTTCGCCGAGAGCAACAACATGGTGTATGGCCGGGCGTTCCTGCGCAACATGTCCGAGTATGTGCAGTACAACGAGTCGTCTCAGTTCAGCAGCCGGGCCAAGCAGGCCCCGAACGGTTTCACCTGGGTCGAGATGACCATGGCCAGCTGCATTCACACCATGCAGGCGGGTTCCGAGTACCCGGGCTGGATTTACCATCCTGCGCGCCAGATCACGGGTTTCTACCAGATCGCCGGCATCGAGCCGACTTTCACGCCCAAGGAAGCCCCGATCATCGGCCAGATGATGACCCGCTACCCGAGCCACAACGGCGAGACCATGCATCTGACCAACTTCAACCTGCAGTCCGAGGACTACGGGTTCAACGCCTCGCAGGACGTGATGGTGGGCGGGTTCCCGCGCGGCATGGGCTACCGCTGGCAGCTGGGTGACATCAATCAGATCCGCGACCTGTTCCCAGGGATCACCAACCCGTTCACCGGCAAGCCGATGTTCGGGTTCCCCGGCCGCCTGGACCCGGATGACGCCCGCTACAACCAGTGGCTCTGGGGCGCCGACTCGTTCCGTCACTACACCGCGTTCGGTATCCTGCACGACATCGCACCTCGCGACACTGTGAGTTTCGATTTCGTCTACATGTGGTGCCCGGTGGCCGCAGGCAAGTCCTACGCCATGCCGCCGCGCGACATCGCCAACATGGATGATCCGGGGATGCAGGAGGCCTGCAAGCCGCTGGAGGTCTATGCCGATGTTGCCCTGGCCGTGGCGGGTGGCGACTACGTTCTTCCCGAGACCCCGGCCCCGCCGGCCATGACCATCATCCCCGGCGACCGTCAGGTCACGATCACCTGGAACGATGCGAACCTGTACGTGCCGGATGCTTACTACTATTTCCTGCAGAAGAACCCGGACCTCGATCCCAACCACGTCTACAAGGAATATGATTTCGAGGGCTACCGTCTCTACCGCAGCTTCGTCGGGCCGAGCGACACGCACTCCGAGCTGATCTATCAGTCCAGCGTCTCGGACAAGAACCTCGGTTTCTACTATGTCGACCAGTTGAACGACGACATCGGCAAGTTCCGCATGCGCAACGGGCTCAAGGTCTGGTACGCCCTGGTCCCCTATGACAAGAACTACGACCCGGCCACCGGTGATGAGTTCAGCCTGCCCACTCCCGAGAGCGGCAAGGTCTGGAACCGTCCGGGCTCCGGTCTCTACACGGTCATCCCGCGCAGCGACGCCAGCAATTTCAAGTCCGCCTCGGTGGAGGATGTCAAGTTCGTCTCCTCCTGGGCAGGCGAGACCCTGGATGTGGCCTTTGTCAAACTGGCCGGCGCCAATTTCAAGCTGACCGAGGCGCCAAAGGCGATGAAGCCGCCGGTGTACAATCTCGATTTCGTGACAGTCAACGCCGAGAAGCTGACCCAGGACAAGACGATCAGCGTGGTCTGCGACAGCCGTATCTACCGCAGCACCAACTGTCCGGGCAACTTCCTGGTCCCGATCTGCCAGTTCTCCGTGCATGACGGTTCCTCGCACGGACCCTCTTCCACCGAGCTGAACGCCCGCGGCGCCGCCGAGCAGAACCTGACCCTGGCCAGCCCGCTGGATGCGGACGGGGTGGCTTATTCGGTGGAGATGACTTTCTCGAACATGGATGTTTCCAACAACGTGTTCAGTTTCTACGGCACTGTCGACCAGGGCAACTACACCGGCGCGACAGTGGACATCGTGACCAACCGCTGGTGCGGACCTACCACCTATGCCGGAAGCGCCCCCAGTAACGTTGGCATGTGCCGCAGCGGACGGTTCCAGGTGACCTGGAAGAACTCCAGCGGCCAGATGACCGCCGAAGTGAAGGACCTCAGCCGCGGCGTGGACCTGCCCTTCGTCGAATACCCCGATGACTACGGCTGGGGCATCCAGACCAAGGAGGGCTTCGGCGGCTCCCTGGGCAACGGTGGAGATGAGAACCGCGGAGTGTACTTCAACGAGGCGTTCGTGGACATGGTCCCCAAGAGCGAGCGCACAGTGAAGATGCTCAAGAGCCTGCCGCAGGATAACGACCAGCTCTTCGCTTTCTGGGTCAACGGCATCCTCTGGCGGGTGAGCCGTGACGGTGACGATGGTATCACCATGCCCTCCGACGGCACGGTCTGGACCATCGACAACGCTTTCGGCACCTGGAACGACGAGGGGACGCAGTTCACGCAGGTGGCGGACATGCCCTGGCAGGGCGACAGGTGGGACATCCAGCTCAAGGGTACGACCATGAACGCGGAGGATGCCGACATGGGCAAGATCCGCGTGGTGCCGAACCCGTACATGGCCAGCTCGTTCCTCGACCTGTCACCCAGCTCGCGGCGCATCGAGTTCACCAATCTGCCTAACCGTTGCACGATCCGTATCTACACCCTGGGCGGCAACCTGGTCAACGTGCTAAACCACATCGGCGCCAACCGCCAGGGCTGGGGCAATTACCTCGACTGGGACCGTCTGGACGGCAACAGCAACCCGCGCGAGCTTACCGGCTGGGACAACCACAGCGGCACCGAGCCCTGGAACCTGCGCAACCGCTTCGGCCAGACAGTGGCCAGCGGACTGTACCTGTATCACGTGACGGATGCACGCGGAAAGACTCACATGGGCAAGTTCTATATCGTCAACTGAGCGAGAGTCGATCATGCTCGGCTATCCGTATTCGCTTGCATCAACTGAAACTTTCCTCGTGTCTGCACGGAGGTATTGATAATGCTGACTGGAACAATCAGGAAAGGCATACTGAGCGCCTGGACACTGCTGGTCCTGGGGGTGCTGCCCCTGTTGGGCCAGGGTGTGTCGAACCAGGACTACTCGGGGTTGGATAAGTATCTGACCCAGGGCCGCCCTAACTCCTCGTCCTTTGTCGGGGTGCGTGCGGCCGAGTTTCTGACCATCCCGGTGGGCGCGCGCGGAATAGGTATGGGCGACGCTTACGCCGCGGTGGCGGATGATATCACTGCGATCTGGTGGAACCCGGCCGGTCTGGCGTTCCTGAACGAGACCCAGGTGATGCTGAACGTGGTGGACTACACCCTGGACATCACCTACAGCTACTGCGCCATGGCTAAGCCGCTGGCCGATGGGCGCGTGGTGGTGGGTGGGTTCTTCGGCTACCTGGATGTGCCGGACATGGAGATCACGACCGTGGCCGTGCCCGAGGGCACCGGCCGCACGTTCGATGCCTACGATTTCCAGATGGGCGGCTCACTGGCCTACAATTTCAGCGATCGCTTCGCCGGTGGCCTGAACATGAAATATGTCCACCAGGACATGTTCGACAACGTGGCCGGTAACGCTTTTGCCATCGACGCCGGCGCGGTCTACCACACCGAGTTCATGGACCGCGAGATCCGCTTCGCCTTCGCAATCCAGAACCTCGGCACCAACATCACCATGAACGGTCCGAACCTTCTGTACGAGGTGGGGCCTGAGGACCGCGACGACCTTCTGCCCACGGGCTACGAGAACTACTCGACCGACGACTATGCCATCTCCAGCCGGAGCAGCCGCGAGGTGTACAAGCGTACGCACACCTACCGCCTGCCGACCGCGGTCAAGCTGGCCCTGTCTTACAACCTGTACAGCAATGAGAATATGAACTGGCTGGCCGCCTGCGAGCTTTGGCGTAACAGCAACATCCCGATCAGCTACGCCACCGGGACCGAGGTCTCGTACAAGTTCCACCAGTTCCTGACCGGCGCGCTGCGCATGGGCTGGAAAGTCCAGACCGACGAGTACACCGAGGACAAGGACGCCTTCGGTTACGGCTACCTGGGTGATGACCCGACCATGCGCGGGTTCAGCTTCGGCGGCGGGTTCAAGCGGCAGTTCGGCGGGCGCAGCCTGGAATTCAACTACGCCTACCAGAACAAGGGCCGTCTGACCGCGGATAATTTCTTCACGATCAAGGTCGGGTTCTGACAGTAA
>CAYLSM010000033.1:0-30624 GCA_964386505.1 uncultured Gemmatimonadales bacterium | reverse complement strand
CCAAGCGAGTAATCCTGACCGGCGGGCGGGTGGTCACTCCGCTGGGTGTGGTGAGCGCCAACGTGGAGATCGGCGGGGGCCGTATTCTGCGCGTGGGCGATTTCCCGGCCGCGGGCGGCCCCGGCGTGGCAGTGGTCCGCCTGCACGACAGCTACGTGCTGCCTGGCCTGATCGACATGCATATCAATGACGGAGTCTCGATCCTGAGGGGGCTCAAGACCCCCGAACAGCACGCCGCCCGTCTGGCCGAGGTCAGCCGGGGACTGTTGCCCCTGGGGATAACCGGCGTGTTCATGGCCACCCTGGCCTCGCCTCTGGATGAGCTGGAGGCCTACCTGGCCGGCATGGACCTGTTCCGCGAGCGCTGGAAAGCCCAGCCCGCGGGCACGGAACTCTGCGGCGCTCTGATCGAGGGCACGTTCATGAACCCCGAGAACCACGGGGCGCAGAACCCTGACTACATGTATCCGCCCTCGCGCGAGGTGCTGGACCGCCTCCTGGCCCACCCCAGCGTGCGCATGGTCAATATCGCACCGGAGTTCGGGGACACGAGCCTGGAGCTGATCGCCTACGCCGCCGGCCGCGGGGTGATCCCGGCCGCCGGGCACTGCAAGCCCACCGCGGACCAGCTCGCCCGGGCCGTGGAGCGCGGGGTGCGCTACATAATCCACATGTACAACGGCCCCACGGGCAGCAGCACCAAGTCCTTTGACGGCGGCGGGATGCTGGAGGGTGCGTTGCGCGATGACCGGGTCACCGCCGAGCTGATCGGCGACCTGGTGCACGTGGCCCCGGCCGTGCTGCGCGATGCGATAGGACGCAAGGGCGTGGACCGCGCAGTGGCCGTGAGCGATGTGATGTTCCCGGTGGACGCGCCGGAGGGCGAGTTCGAGCTGAACCGGATTCTGGGCCGCGCGGATGACAAGGGCGAGTACCTGTACGTGACCGGACGGCGCGGCGCGGATGGCAAAATCACCGAAGTGAAAAGCGGCGAGATACGCGCCAGCAATGTCAAGGTGCTCTACGGCGCCGCGGTCAACCAGGACCGCGTGTTCGCCAACATGGTCGGCCTGTTCGCCGCCGAGGTGGAGGGCAACTACGTGAAGTGCCACCCGGCCATGCCGCTGGATGAGGCGGTCTGCTGGGCCTCGCGCCTGTGCTCCACCAACGCCGCCCGCCTGACCGGGTTGCTGGACGGCTCCACCGGGCGCAAGGTGGGCGCAATTGAGACTGGTTTCGAGGCGGACATTCTCGTGGTGGACATTGCCCGAAGCGGGAGCCTTCACGCGGAGGTCAAACTGCGCGAGGTTTTCCTGGCCGGAAAACCCAGCCTGGGCCTCTGCGGCTGAAAGACAGAACAAAATAGAGTAATCCACGAAGTTACACGAAGGGACACCAAGGTTAAAACCGGGGTGTCCCTTTTGTGCTTGTGGGAGACAATATTGAAGTAGGATACGCTTACACCGGCTGCCGGTTGGGCGCTGGCTCACCCCCCCCTTTCCCAAAGGGGGGTACGGGGGGATTCGCTTTTTGTCTTTCACAAGGGGCACGGCATGCCGTGCCCAGGGTTTTCTTCGTGCCCCTTCGTGTGTCTTCGTGAATCAGGCTTTCGTTTTTCAGCCCGCCGTTCTTCCAACGTAAGAATCCTGAATTCAGCTTGCGTTTCCTTAAGTCATATCTGCGGAACAAAAGAGCGTTCCACTGCCGAGGTTTTTCTGTCTTACGAAAACTGGAAAAGAAGGGATATGAACATGCGCAACAAGCTTCTCAGATACTCTAAATACCTGGCCATTCTGTTGCTCGCGGGCAGTCTGTCGAGCATAATGCATGAATATGGTCATTTCGTCGCCTTGAAAGCTCTTGGTTATCGCCCGCATGTGAATTTCTGCGCCGGCCGGGTCGAGCACTACGACAGTGCCGGCAACCTGGACCCTGAGCTGAGCCCGAACGAGAAAATCATCTCAAGCGCTGGCGGGCCGTCCGTGACACTGCTCCTGGCGATCTTTTTCACCGTCCTTTTCCTCAGGCGCCGGGAATCATTTACTCTTTTTGCCTTCGCGATTACGAATGCCGTGATGCGGTTGAACATGATTATCGACGGTTTCAACTCGGATGAGGGAAATATCTCCCAAACCCTGCTCAATTTGATGGGTCCCCAGGGGGCGTTTATCGTGCCGCTGGTAGTGTGGACTGTCGCGGTAGGTCTATCCTGCCACCTGGTGAAGAATCAGGTTTTTTTCAAACGGACTGTCTGGTTGATTCCGCTGTTTTTCATTGTCGGCGGCGTGTCGATGATAGCCTCGTTTAAAGTCCTCGGTCTGGTATTCTGACACCCGGCCGTCCCAGCCTGGGCCTTTGTAACTGAGCTGATAACAGAGTAATCCACGAAGAACACGAAGGGACACCAAGGTTAAAATCGGGGTGTCCCTTTTGTTTTTAGCTTACATTATTCTGGATTGACAGTCATGATTCTCCTAATCCTAACACGATAAACATGACCGTCAAAAACATCAGCCCCCCGACTCCCAGCCCGATCAGGAACGAACTGGCGCCGAACTTGTTTTTGTGCAAAGGTTTGATCTTCTGTATATTCTGCAACGGGAACGCGGCTTCGTTTATTCCATCCAATGTCATGACCAGACTGACCTCATCCACCCTGAGAATGCGGCCGGTGTGAGTCTCCTGTTTCTTCTGGCCGGGCACCGACAGAGTAATTTTGACCCGGGTCTGGTTGCGGATCAGATCGGCCAGGATCATCCGGTAGCGTTCCGGACATGGCGCGGCGCAGGCCTCGGCAGCCATAAGCACGGCGAGGAGCAAGGAAAGCGCAGCCGTGAAAGGAAAGATTCGATTCCGCATCTTTGTCAATTCAAGGTTGGAATGATCAGGCCAGCTGTAAGAATGGCAAAAGCTACCCCCGCGATGATACAGGCGTGTGCTATCCCGTACCTGCTTTTGGTGTTTTTGCATTCAAGCAGCACTATATCTTCCCAGGGTATGGCTTCACTGTGCCTCGTTTGTTGTGTCAGCCCCGCCGATTCGTGCCAGACCGCCCGGATTCCTTTTGGGGTAACATGCACGGTTGCCAGAATGGTTTTCCCGTCTGTGGTACGGATGAGAAACTGACTGCCCTGCATGGATTTGACCAGCCGCACGGCAACGGAATCAACCTGCCCGGTGGAATCCACCAAGCAGCCGAACTGACCGGCCGGCTCCGGAGTGTCGAAAGCAAGGCACTCAACAGCCTGTAAAGCGAACAGGAACATGAAAAGTATCGGGGCTGAGAGTCTCATTCGTTTTGGTATTATTAGGGTGAAAGTTTTGGATAAATGATCAGGTAAAATTATGTTATTTGGATAAATCCCCCTCGGTCCCCCTTTGAAAAAGGGGGAGGCGCTTACCCCGGCTGCCGGTTGGGCGCTGGCTCCCCCCCCTTTCCCAAAAGGGGGGGGCACGGGGGGATTCGCCTTTTGTCTTTCGCGTAGGGGCACGGTGCACCGTGCCCGAATCCTTTTCCGGGCGAGGCAGGCCTCGCCCCTACGACAGGCGAAAAACGGTGTTGCACAGGCATTAGTATGTCGCAAGCCCTTCCCTTTTTCACCCCCGCCACAACTCCTTATAAACAGAATCCAGCAGGTCGATCTGCCCGCGCCAAAGGCCGCGTTCGGCCACAAGCCTCGGCCCGGCCTCGCGCGCCCTGGCGGTCAGCTCGTTGTCCCGGCTGGCTTGCAGAATGCACTCCGCCAGGGAATCGATCTCTCCAGGCCGGAACAGCAGCCCGTTCGCGCCATGAGTCACCCAGTCGCGGTTGGAGGGAATGTCTGCAACCACGGGCAGGCAGCCCAGGGCCAGGGCCTCGAGCAGCGAGACGCTCGTGCCCTCGGCCGGGCTGGTGCTCACGTACACCCGGCAGGCGGCCAACTGGCGGGCCAGCTCGGGTGGGGTAAGCCGTCCGGTGAAGGCCAGATTATCTCCCAGGCCCAGCTCCGCGCCCAGGGCTTCCAGCCGTCCGCGCTCGGGACCGTCCCCGGCCAGGACCAGGCGCAGGCTCGGGATATTCCCGCGCAGACACGCGGCGGCCCGCACCAGGTCCTCCACCCGGTAGAGCGGCAGAAGGCTCCTTGTGCTGAGGATGCCGAAAGAGTCCGCCGCGTCCGTGTCCGGCTGCACGGAGGCGTTGAACACGCTGTCATCCACACCCAGGGGCCGGGTGAGGATACGCTCAGCCGGCACACCTATTGAAAGCAGGTAATCCGTGATCGGGCCGGAGACGCTCTGCACTCGGTCGGCGCCGCGGGCCACGAGGCGGAACACTGTAGCCGCCACGCCGCCGCGCTCGGCGGCCAGGCGCTGGTCGGAGCCGTGGACAGTGAGGATCAGGGGACGGCCGGTGGCACGCGCCGCGGCCAGGCCGATCAGGCCGGCCGGGAAAGCCCAGTGCGCGTGGACCAGGCCGCAGCCGTGACGAAGAATTTCACCCGCAGAGGCCGAGGCGCCCGAGGCGATCAGCGAGGCGACTCTCACGTACGGGGTGCGCTCGTATTCGATCAGGAGTTTCTGGGCCGAGAGGAACGGGAACCGCCGGATATCATGGCTGGGAAAGCTCTCGCGAGGAGGGCTTTCGCGGTAAATGCGTGGGGCCAGTACATGGCTGCGCCAGCCGCGCACTGCCAGGTCCTCCACGGCGCGGCGGACAAACGAGCCGTGGTAGGAGCCGGGAAAGTCGGGGTAGGCATTGGTTATGACACAGACCGGGCCGGGCATGGGCCGCCTATTTTTCGCCGCGTCCGTGCCGCAGCAGGAGGATTTCTTTCTGGGTCCGGTACAGCTCACGCCGCAGAAGGCTCACCTGGGTGCTGATAAAGGCGAACCCGGCGATCTGCAGGCCGGCCAGAAGCAGGATCACGCTCAGCCAGACAATGGGGCGCGTGGGGTTCAGCCGCTCGATCAGCCAGAGGTGGAACAGGTAGCCCGCGATCCCGGTCGCGGCCAGGATCAGGACCAGGCCCACCACGCCGAACAGCAGGACCGGCTTTTCGTAGAACGAGAACATCAGGTGGCTGAGCGCGGTCACCCGGAACTTGAGCTTGCTCTTGCCGCGCTTGCGGCTGGCCAGCACGGCCGGCACCTCGACTATCTTAAGTCCCGCGGCCTCGGCCTTGGCCAGAGTCTCAAGGTGGATATCCTTGCCCTCGCTGTAGAGTTCCAGGCACTCGAACACCCGGCGGCGGTAGGCGCGGAACACGCTGGTCATGGTCCAGTAGCGCCGTCCCATGGCCTGCCGCAGGATCACGTTGGCCGCACGGCTGATAAACAGGCGAAGCGGGGCCACACCCTCGGTGCGTCCGCCCGGCATGTAGGGGCTGGCCAGCACGATGTCCGGCGCGTCCGGTTCCTCCAGACGGCGTACAAGCTGCATTATCTGCCGCGGGTGGTAGCTCAGGTCGGCGTCGATCGCCACGACATACTCGCCCGCTGCGGCTGCGTACCCGGCGCGAAGAGCCGCACCCCGTCCGCGGTTGACCGGATGCCCGGCCTCCCGGACCCGGCTGTCGGCGGCGGCCAGCTCCCGGATCACGCTCAGCGTGTCATCCGACGACCCGTCGTTCACGCAGACCAGCTCGAAGCTGAGGCCCGCGGGCTCGAGCTCGGCGATTACCGCAGCCACGGTGCGGCGCACGTTTTCGCCCTCGTTGTACATCGGGATGACCACGCTCAGACGGGGTGTTTCCATGGGGCGTAAACCGCTTTCCGTTACGGGGTGTCGTGACCGCACCGAAGGTGGATTCATACGGCGCTGATGTAGCAATAAACGTTCCAGTATATCCGCGGCTGCAACGGCTGTCAAGTCCTGCCCGGAAATCTCGACAACTTTGAACTTGCCAGAGCTTACGGCGGGTGGTATTATTATGCGACCGCGTCTTTTCGTTATTTTTATGGCATGGTAATTATCTATAATATTTTCTTATTGAAGTGTCGCAGGTCATAACCGCTGAGCCGCAGGGGAATGCGGGTCTGGTTTCCGCAAATCCTTTGACGGCTGGCAATCGGGAGCTGCCGGATGGCGATTCAGTCGACACAGCCGCTGGGTCAGGCGCTGGTAAACGCGTCGGTGATCACCCGCGACCAGCTCGAACTGGGAGTGAAAGAGCAGAACCGAACGGGCAAGCGCCTGGGCGAGGTGCTGGTCAATCTCGGTTTCTGCAAGGAGGAGGATGTCGCCCAGGTGGTGGCGGGCCAGGCTGGCGTGAAGCTTCTCGATCTGGGACGCCGCCGGAGGGATGAGAGCGCGATCCGCCTGATCGACAAGGAGTTCGCCAAGAGCAACAAGCTTGTGCCGGTCTCGCTGAAGGATGACACCCTGCTGGTGGCGATGGACAACACGCTGGACGTGATGATGATCGACCAGTTGCAGAGCCGCACAGGCAAGTTCATCGAGGCGGTTCAGGCCACCGAGAGCGATATCCTGTCCGCCATCGAGCGTTTCTACGAGGGAGAGGTCAACGAGGACGATGTAATTGAGCAACTGTCCCTGGCCGCCGAGCGTAGCGGCGCGGATGAGCGCCAGGCCTCCACCGAGGAATCGCCGGTGGTGAAGATCGTGGACCAGATCCTGATCAAAGGCGCCCGCGGAGGGGCTACGGATATCCATATCGAACCGGATGAGAACACTATCCGCACGCGTTTCCGTATCGACGGTATCCTGCAGCAGGGACCCTCGCTGCCCAAGTCGCTGCAGGCCGGAGTGATCGCCCGGCTCAAGGTTATGAGCAACATGAACATCGCCGAGAGCCGTCTTCCCCAGGACGGGCGCATACGGTTCCACATGGGCCGCAAGCAGGTGGACCTGCGCGTCTCCACCCTGCCCACGATCAACGGCGAGAACATAGTCCTTCGCCTTCTGGACAAGAGCAAGGTCATCCTGGGCCTGGAGCACCTGGGTTTCACGCCCAAGAACATGGAGATATTCAAGCGCTCCATCACCCGTCCCAACGGTATCATCCTGGTCACCGGCCCCACCGGAAGCGGCAAGACCACCACCCTGTACTCGGCCCTCAGTTTCCTGAACAACTCCGAACGCAAGATTGTCACCCTGGAGGACCCGGTCGAGTACGAGATGACACTGGTGCGCCAGGCACAGATCAACACCCGGGCCGGGTTCACTTATGCCGCCGGCATGCGCGCGATCCTCAGGCAGGATCCCGACGTGATCCTGGTGGGCGAGATACGAGATCAGGAAACGGCCGAAATCGCCATGCAGGCCGCCATGACCGGCCACCTGGTGTTCAGCACCCTGCACACCAACGACTCGGCAGGCGCGTTCCCGCGCCTGATCGACATGGGCATAGAATCGTTTCTTGTCTCCAGTTCGGTCAATTGCGTTCTGGCCCAGCGCCTGATCCGCAAAATCTGCCTTTCCTGCAAGAAAGAGTGCGAGCCTTCGGATGATGACCTGCGCAAGCTCGGATTGAACGAAAAGGGCCGCAAGTACAAGTTTTACAAAGGCGAGGGATGCGAGGCCTGCAGCGGGACCGGTTACAGCGGTCGCTGCGCGATCTACGAGGTGCTCACGGTCAGCCCGCGGGTCGAGAAGCTGGTGCTGCGCCGGGCGGACGGCCCCGAGATCAAGACCGCCGCGATCGAGGAGGGGATGACCACCCTGATGCACGACGCCCTGATCAAGGCCGTGGGCGGGCAAACCAGTATCGAGGAAGTCCTGCGGGTGACCTACGCCGGGATGTAAATGCCAGCGGAGAGAGAGCCATGCCGGTTTTCGATTATAAAGCCTCGGACGAGGCCGGGAAGACGGTCAAGGGCAGCCTGACCGCCGTGGATGAGAGCGATCTGGAAAGCCAGCTCGACAAGAGCAACCTGATCCTCATCACCGCCCGCGAATCCAAAAACGGCGGCAAGAAAGCCTCCGGCGGCCGGGCCGACAGCGGCTCCCGCCGGATCGTGCGGGCCAAGGTCAAGCGTCAGGACCTGATCTCTTTCACCGTGCACCTGGCCACGGTGATAGGTGCGGGCGTGCCGATCCTGCAGGGCCTGGACGACATGATCGAGGAGACCGAGAACCCCCGTTTCCGCGAAGTGGTCCGCGGCATCCGTCAGTCGATCCAGGACGGGTTCAGCATATCGGACGCTTTCTCCCAGTACCCGGACATTTTCAGCGAGCTGTATGTATCGATCCTCAAGAGTGGCGAAAGCACCGGCCGCCTGGACGAGGTGCTCAAGGAGATAGTCCGTTTTCTGGAATGGCAGAGCGAGCTGATCGGCACGATCAAGCAGGCCAGCACATACCCGATCATAGTGATGACTTTTGTCGGCGGTCTGGTCACCGCGTTGTTCACTTTCATCCTGCCGCGTTTTCTGGGCATTTTCGACAGCTTCAACATCCCACTGCCCCTGCCCACCCGTATCGTGATCGCTATCAGCGCTTTCTTCCAGAACTTCTGGTGGCTGATCATCGCGGCGGTGGTGGGGACCATTGTCGGACTGCGCGCAGCCAACAAAACCCCGGGCGGACGGCTGGTCCTGGACAGGATCAAGCTGAAAATCCCGGTGTTCGGCGAACTGGTGCGCCGGATCGCGCTCAGCCGCTTTTCACATTATCTGGCCACTCTGTTCGGCGCCGGGGTAAACATTATGGGGGCCCTGGAGGTTGTCGAGCGCGTGGTGGGCAACGCCGTGCTGGCCGAGGTCATACGCCGCGCCCGGATTCAGGTAGGCACCGGCCAGACTATCGCCGGGGCGCTGCGCGAAAGCGGACAGTTCCCCTCGATGGTGGTGCGGATGGTCACTATCGGCGAGACCACCGGAAACCTGGAGGAGACGCTGCAGAAAGTGGCGGACTACTACGACCGCGAGGTGCCACAGGCGGTCAAAAGACTGACCACGGTTCTGGAGAGCAGCGTTATCCTGGTCCTGGGCGTTGTGATTCTGTTTGTCGTGCTTGCCATTCTCCTGCCCATGCTGTCGTTGCAGCAACTGGGCCAGAGCTGAACCCGACAACTCGGGGGCGGTGCGTATGAGACGGATACGATTGAATACAGGCAGCGGTTTCAGCCTGATCGAAGTGATTGTTGCAGTTACGATCATGGCGATCCTCGCCGCGGCCGTGGTCCCGGTGGTCTACAAACAGATCGAACAGGCGCGCTACAAGCGTGTGGTGCAGGACCTCCAGTCGATCTATACAGCCTCGATGGGCAAGCCGGAGGAAAATTATTTCGGTTTTGTGGGCGATGTCGGCCGGCTGCCCGATTCGGTCGGGCAACTGGTCAACGGGGCCGGGCAGGGAACGGCCTGGAACGGCCCCTATCTTTCGCTCGGCGGCTCGGTGTCGATCAAGGACCCGTACGGAAAACAGTATGCCATCGACAAGAGTCCCATCCGCGTGCGCAGCTTCGGGCCCAACTACAGGAATGACAACGGGACCGGCGATGACATCAACTATCCGGAAAACCCGATCACTTCCTATAAGGGCAGACTGGACGTGCAGGTGTTTATCAACGGGCGGCTGATCCAGGATGCCACTGAGGAGCAGGTCAACGCCACCCTCTCTTATGCCAACAACGGCACACCCTCGGTGATGAACCTGACTTTCAACACCTCGGACATGGTTTTCCGGGTGGATTCGATCCATCAGGGGGTCCACGTGCTCACGGTCAACGCCACCAAGGCGATTGTCGATCCGGCCAGCACGGCCAAGGAACTTGTCACTATCCTGCCCGGAGCCAAGACCACGGTCAACGTGACCCTGCAGGATGCCGACTATCTGAGCCGCACAGATACGGACCTCAACGCCAACGGGGTGCCGGACCGGCTGGAGGACCAGGACGGTGATGGTATCCCGAACAGCCTGGACCCGGACATCGACGGCGACGGCACGCCCAACGCAATCGACCCGGATTCGCTCAACCCGGCGATCAGCGGCGCCGCGGCAGGCTCGCAGTCGACACCCATAGTCAACAATATCACCCCCAGCTACGGGCGACAGGGTAACACCAACCTCCTCATCACCATCGACGGGGCGTATTTCGCCGACGGCGCCACGGTGGCGTTCAGCGGCACCGGTATCACCGTGCTGACAGTGCCGGCGAATTTTATCGGCGCCACGCAGCTCACGGTCTACATCACCATTGGCGCGTCGGCCGCCACCGGCTACCGCAACGTGACCGTGACCAACCCGAACAGCCTGTACGGCTCGGGCTACAACAAGTTCGAGGTCCTGACCGCTGCCGGCAACCCGTCGCCCCAGATCACGCTGGTCTCGCCGGCCCAGGCCAACCAGGGCACCTCGGGACTGCTGATCACGATCACAGGCCAGAATTTCCTGAGCAATTCCACCGTGACATTCTCCAACCCGGGGATCTCGATCACCAACAAGACTTTCGTGAGCGCCTCGCAGATCAACGTCACGGTCAATGTCTCGGGCAGCGCCTCCACCGGCACTGGCACCATTCGTGTCACCAACCCGGACAACAAGTTCGCGGAGTCCCCGTTCGCCCTGCTGGCGGTCAAGCCGAACATCGCCTCGATCAGCCCGGTCAGCGCGAATACCGGCACCAACAATCTCTGGATTACATTCACGGGCAGTAACTTTGTCAGCGGGTTCACGGCCACGACCAGCGGCTCGCCGCTCTCGGTGGACCAGACCTCGTTTGTAAGCGCTACCAGTATAAAGGTCCGGGTGGATGTCGGGTTCAGCCTGCTGGGCGTGGACCGTCTGATTTATATCACCAACCCGGGCGGCGGCGCGGATACGACCAGCTTCCATATCAACGGCCTGTTCTGACGGGGGCGGTTTGCAGAAGAAGCATATCATAGTGCTGGTGGTGGCCTTGGCCGCGCTTGGCGGCGGCGCCTGGAACTGGATCAACTATTTCAAGCAGCATGCGGCGCCGCCGGTCAGCCTGGAGCCGGTGCGCCAGCCCTCCAAGGTGGAGCAGGAGTTTCAGGCCGAGCAGGCCGCCGCCGCCGCGGCCGCGCCCAGCGGCGGTCAAGCCCCGGCCGAGGCGGCTGCCCCCGGGGCTCCAGTGGCTTTGAATGTCCCGGCCAGTCTGGCCCGCAACCCTTTCCTCACCCCGGACGAGGAGAAAGCCCTGGCCCGCGGCGAATTGCTGGAACCGGTCAATCAGGAGGCCGCAGCGGTTACGGCCGTTGAGGAGCCGCCCGCGCCCGAGATTCCGATCAAGGGCCTTATTCAGGACAATGTAACCGGCAAGTTCATGGTGCTGATCGAGGGGCGCTATTACGGGGTGGGGGATAAGATCGGCGAGGAAAAAATAGTCGGGCTGGATACGAACACCGTGACGCTGGAAATGGGAAACGGCCGCACCCGTCAGATTGCACTGAACACGGCGGCCCAGGATTCCACGCCCCAGCCGGTTATCCGGATGCGCAAGGTGCCGTGATCGCTTGTAATACCAGCTTGAGAAGCAAGTCTTAGTTAACTTCGGATATAGGCGCAGATGGCCGAAAAGACCGACAAGAAGAATCCCAGGCGCAAGCCCAAATACACTCCCGCCGCGATCCTCCAGCGGCTTGGACTGACCCGTCCCGGTGGCCGGAATGTGATCGGGCTGCAGATTACGCCCTCGATCCTGCGGATAATCGAGATAGACCGCGGGTCCAACCCGCCGCGGATCATCAATTTCTCGGCAATCGACCCGCTGATGGACAACGTTCAGGAGGCCACGGACCAGATCCTCGGGCTGATGCACGAGAAGAACATCGCCGCTGCCGCAGTCCAGTCCATGGTCTATGACACCGGGGTTGAGCACCGTCAGGTTTCGCTGCCGGCGCTCAACCGCAACGAGATGGAAGCCCTGGTGCGGCGCGAGGTCAAGAAAATCGTGCCCGAGGCGGGCAGCCGCGACATTGCGTTCGATTTCTGGCTCGACCGCGGTGCACGCCGCGCCGGGCGCAAGTCGGATGTGCTTATCGGTGTGGTGCCGCGCGAGAATGTGGGCCGCATTATCGGGCTGATGGAGAACTGCGAGCTGGAGACACAGCTCATCAGCACGGTGCCGCTGTCGCTCATCTCGGCGTTCGGGGCCTACGGCGAAAAGAGCACGAAGATAATCGCCGCCATGGTGCACCTGGAGCGTGACCGGAGTTTCCTGGTCATTTCCAACCGCGGCACCTGGGTATTCTCCCGCGAATTCCAGTCCGTGCTTACCAAGCATGAGAGCGAGAACCAGGGCCAGACCTCGCTCCAGGCTCGGCGTCAGTTTGCCAGCGCGCGCTACCTGGCCGACCAGGAGCGCCTTCTGATCGAGGTCAACCGCTCCCTCCTCTATTTCAAGCAGCGTTTCCGCGGCGAGGGCGTGGGCCTGATAGTCATGAGCGGGGAGGCGTTCAACCTGGATGAGATTGCCACGGCGATCGGTAAGAACATCGGGATCGAATCCTGCACCTACCTGCCCTCGATGGGCTTCCAGTACAGCCACCTGGGTGATCGCGCCGAGAAGCTGGAGCGCATTTTCCCCTCGCTGGCCCTGCCCATTGGGGCGGCGCTGCAGGGACAGAAAGAGACCAAGCT
Source organism: uncultured Gemmatimonadales bacterium (assembly GCA_964386505.1). Classification (GTDB taxonomy): domain Bacteria; phylum Gemmatimonadota; class Glassbacteria; order GWA2-58-10; family GWA2-58-10; genus JAJFUG01. The sequence goes on along the minus strand of CAYLSM010000033.1, from coordinate 18,080 downwards.
AAATTTCGTTCCTCCGGCCTACCAGTCGCGCCGTCAGGCGCGCCTGCGGCGCACCCTGGGCGTGGCCGCGGCGGTGGTCGTGTTTGTGGGTCTGACCGTGGGTTACCTGATGATCCGGGACACGCGCACCGAGCTTGAGGATGCGATCCGCCAGAGCGACCAGGAGCACCAGCTGGCCGAGTTGACCCGCAGCCTTGACCGGATCGGCGATATCAAACAGTCGCGCGACCTGGCCGCGGTGCGGCGTGCGTTCCTGGCGCGGTTCAAGGCGAACGCCTCCCCGGATATCATTCTGCTCTATGCCCTGAGTAACTACCTTCCGGACAAGGCCTGTCTGCTGAACGTCAAGGTGGACGATACCTCTGGCAAGCCCCTGGCCTCAATCGCCGGCCAGGTGAAAAGCGCCTCCATCGCCGAGACCGACGCCCAGCTCAACCTTCTGTACCAGCGTCTGCAGGGTTGCGGGCTGTTCGCCTCGCTCAAGGAGCCGAAAATCAACGGCACCTATGAGAACGATATCTATGTCCTGGCGTTCCAGATCGAGGGCGAACTGCTCCAGGGGGTGGGACCGTGAACATCAAGACCATCCTGAACAAGGTGCTGCTGCCGCTGGGCGTGCTGGTGTTTTTCGCCGCTGCCTGGTTCGGCCTGTACCGTCCTGAAATGGCCAAGATCTCCGAGTACCGGAACAAACCCCTGGCCACCCGTCAGCAGATCGAGTCCATCGCCATGCAGCTCAGCTCGTTCGAGGAGCCCACCGATTCGGAGCGCGCTCAGTGGGACACACTGGGGTTGCTGATCAAGCGCCGTATGCCTAAAGGCATGGAGATAACCTCTCTCTACAGCGAGCTTTCCCGTCTGGTGGAGAAGGATTCGCTGGTGGATTTTCAGCGCGAGCTGGTCCAGCCGGCCGGTGATGCTGCTCCGGCTGTGAGTGATGAGGGCGGGATCCCACACAGCAGTATCGACCTCAAGCTCACTTTCCAGTGCAGGTTCGGCGCCCTGCTGGAGTTCCTGCGGGATATCCGCTCTCTTGACCGTCTGGTGGAGGTCACCTCGCTGGATATCACTCGCGGGATGCCGCGTGTCATGGTGAGCCTGAACCTGAAATGCTATTATACCCCGGATTGAGCGTGAGGTAAGAATTGCCTCCGCCCCTGGGAAAAAAGTTCCAATCCAACGCGTAAAAGGCTCCATCTGGCTGTCCGGGATGCATGGTGCGATTTTTGCTCTTATTCTGTGTACGGACAGCGGGCTTATCCGCCTTGCCCTTGTTGTTCGCGGAAAATAATGCCTTTTTGGAGCAACCTACCCGGGAGGAACGATGAGAGTGCACGGCATACATACGGCCCGCGCCTTCAGAGTGCTTTTACTTTTCCCCGCAGTGATGCTGGTTCTTGTCTCCACCTCCTGCCACCGTCAGCTTCGCTCTGACAGGCGCAACACACCAAACGTTCCCGCGGTCGAGCAGCCGATCAACCGGATCAGCCTTCAGGATGAGCCGGATGCCCAGGGGCTGCCCGAAATATCCGTCCCGCAGGTGGAACAGGAAAAGCACCCCGACTACAGCTTCAACAAGGCCGAGCACGTGTTCGACCTCGACCTTCCGGGCGTGGAGCTGGGCACGGTCCTTCAGACCATGTGCGACCAGCTTGGACTTAACCTCGTACTCGACCCCAAGGTCCAGGATACGCTGAACCTGAACCTCAAGGGCGTGACTTTCTTCAAGTTCCTGGACATAGTCCTGCCGCGCAAAAATTTCAAGTACCGCCTGGAGGACAATTTCCTGTTCGTGGATGCTGCGGGTTTGCGCACCAAGGTGTTCAACCTGAACTACCTGAACACGGCACGCCAGATCACCGGAACCATGACCCTGACCGGCCAGGGTGGCGCGGCGTCCGGCGGCTTGGTTTCGCAGAGCACCACCACGCTGCAGACCCAGAACACGGTCAACCTGTGGGAGGATATCCGCAACGGCCTGCAGGCCATTGTGCTGGGCCAGGGCAATCAGACCACCCCGGCCCTGACTCCACAGGGCAATTTCTCGGGTGTTGACCCCGTCAGGGGTCACCGTCTGGTGGTGGACCCCAACTCCGGCGTGGTGCAGATCTCGGCCAACGACGAAGTGATGGCCGAGGCCGAGAATTTCATCCAGGCCATCGAGAGCAGCCTCCAGCGACAGGTGATGATCGAGGCGCGTTTCGTGGAGATCAACCTGAGCGAGAATTTCAGCGCCGGCCTGGACTGGTCGATGATCCCGGACCTGACCAACTTTTCCAACCTCAAGGGCGCCCTGACCGGCGGCGCGGCGGCCAGCCAGTCGCTCGATCCGGGTAACAGCGAGTTCCAGATCGGCGTGTCCAACAAGAATATCAGCGCGATCATGTCGGCGATCAGCCAGCACGGCACGGTGAACGTGCTGCAAAGCCCGCAGGTGAGCACCCTGAACAACCAGCCCGCCGTGATCCGTGTGGCGCGCAACGAGACTTTCTTCCAGCGCCAGGAAACTCCGGGAGTGCAGGCCACTGCCACCAGCCCGGCCACCCAGCCGACAGTCAATTACGTGCCAATCCAGCAGCCCACGGGCGTGGTGCTGAACCTCACTCCGCAGATCAGCGATGACGGCCTCATTATCATGTCCATCCGGCCCTCGATCACCACCATCGCCTCGGTGGCGGTCAGCCCGGATGGCCTCAGCTCCAGCCCGGTGACCGATGTGCGTGAGCTGGACACAGTGGCCAAGGTCCGTAACGGACAGACCGTGGTCCTGGCCGGTCTGATACAGGAGCGCGAGAATGACGACAAGCGTGAGGTGCCGGGGCTATCGAAGGTGCCGCTGTTCGGCAACCTGTTCAAGCAGGTAGAGAAAAAGCGGGACAAGATCGAGCTTGTAATAATGCTGACACCCTACATAAATTACAGCCGTCCGTCCGAGCAGATCAGTTCGCAGCAGCAGGTCAACCATTACCGCGAGCTGGTCAAGCGTTACGAGTTCGGCGAGGGCCAGTTCCGCCGCTGAGAATGCTACACGCGCCGCGGACGGCGACAGATGACTGAAGCGCTGGACAGACCGGGACTGCCAGTATGTATCTTGATTTCTTCGGACTGAAAGAAAAGCCGTTTTCCCTGACCCCTGACCCGCGGTTCCTGTTCCTGAGCGAAAGCCACCGCCAGGCGCTGGACCACATGCTCTACGGCATCCGCGAGCGCGAGGGTTTCATCCTGATTGTCGGGGACATCGGCACCGGCAAGACCACGATCTGCCGCGAGCTGCTCGAAAAGCTCGATCCGGGCTCGGCCAGCGCGCTGATCCTCAACCCGCTGCTCAGCGAGACCGAGCTTCTTGAGGCGATCCTCCAGGATTTCGGCATCCTGCCCTCTCCGCATGCCCCCGAGGCCCGTCAGGAGGAGTACCGCCGCCTGTACGAGACCCTCGACCCCGAGACCCAGACCGCCCTGGAGCTGAACCCGATGCTCCCGGCGAACAAGGTTCTGCAGGACATCCTGAGCAAAGTCGAAAAACCGGCCGTGCAGCCCTCCAAAAAAGAGCTGATCGACAGGCTCAACGCCTGGCTCCTGGAGCGCGCCAGCCAGGGCGGCAACGCCGTGCTTATCATCGACGAGGCACAGAACCTGTCGGCCCCGGTGCTGGAGCAGATCCGCATCCTTTCGAACCTCGAAACCCCGCGCCAGAAACTGCTCCAGATCGTACTGGTCGGGCAGCTCGAACTCAAGCGCAAGCTGGAGGGCCCGGCCCTGCGCCAGCTCAACCAGCGCATTTCGGTGCGCTACCAGATCAAGCCCATGACAGTCGAGGAGACCAAGCGCTATGTGGAGCACCGCCTGTTCGTGGCCGGCTCCAACTCAGCGGTCACTTTCGGGGATGACGCCTATGGGGCGGTCTATGATTACAGCCGCGGCGTGCCGCGCCTGATCAACGTGATCTGCGAGCGCTCCGTGCTGGGAGCTTACGTGGACCAGACCCGGCGGGTGGACCGCGATCTGGTCGAGCGCTGCCGTCGCTCCCTGGAGAGCAACCTGGATGAGGAGGCCGAGATTGTCCGCTCGATCAGCGGCCCGGAGGAGCCCCCGGCAGTGGTGAACCATCTGGCCACGGCCCAGTCTGCGGCTCCGTCCGCAGCCTCTGCTCCAGCGCCACGTACACCCGCCCCGGTGTTCGAGATCGAGGAGACACCCGAGGAGGCAGTGAAACAGCCCTGGGAACGCAAAAAGAAAAGCGCTTCCGGCGGGACACGCAAAGTGATCGTGGTCGTGCTGGCCTTGTTGACCCTGCTTCTGGCCGTGGCTTTGGGTTACCGTTTTTTCATGCAGAAAAATACATCCGCTGCAGCCAGTCCAGCCGCGGCCAGTCAGGAAAAGACAACGCCGCAGCCAAAGGAGCCGTCCGCGCAGAACACCGCCACGGCCCAGAGCCAGGAGACTCCGTCCGCCGAGGCCAGCCCGGCCCAGGTGCAGCCGAATACCGAGACAACGACCGCTGTCGGGCTGTCATATTCCATCCAGCTCGGCGCGTTCCAGAGTATGGATGACGGGCTTGACCAGATGCGTCTGTTGACCGAGCAGGGTCTGAGCGGGCAGATGTACGTGGTGCCGCTGCACCTGGTGCAGCTTGGGGGACGCTGGTACCGCCTGTTCCTGGGCGGCTACCCGGACGCCGACGCTGCGCGCTCCGAGCTGATGCGACTGGTGGAGCAGGGGACAGTATCGGCCGGGAGCGCCCGGATCGTGCAGACTCCCCTGGCTTTCAAGCTGGGCGATTACGACAGCCTCGCCGGCGCGGAAAAGGACCGTCAGGACTATCTCGGCCGTTTCAGCATCCCCTCCTATGCTTTCGAGCTTAAGGACAACTCTCCCGCGGTTTACCGTCTATACGCCGGAGCGTTCGAGGAGAAGGACCAGGCTGCATTCCTGGCCGACCGTCTGGAGAAATCCGGGCTGCACGGCGAACTGGTGGAAAGGACCGGCGTGTGGAAACCTGTCCGATGACAGCGCCGCCCGCGCCTGGGAGCGCCCGATGAGCATCATAGCCGACGCACTCAAGAAAGCGCAGCGCATCGGGGTGAAACCGGTGGAGGGTCTGCCGCCGTTCGACCTGAAGAAGGAGGGCGGTGAGCCGGTTGCCACGGCCGCCCAGCCCGCTGCCGCCGCCGCGACCGCAACTGCCGCCCCGCGGGCGATCCCGCTGAGCCAGCCCGCTGCAGAGCGCAGCGCCGCGGCGCAACAGGCCGCAACCGTGATCGCCACCGCTGCGCCGCCCAAACCCGCGGCCGCGCCTCGTCCTACCAAGCCGGTCGCAGCGCCGGCAGAGGTAGCTCAGGCTGCCGCTCCGGCTCCGGCCGCGGCTCAAGCCGCAGTCAAGCCCGCCGCCAAGCCGAAAGCGCAGCGCAAGCTCTGGAGCTGGCGCATCCCAGCGATGGTCATCATAGTCCTGGGACTGGCCGCCGGAGCACTCTACTATGTGAACAAAGTCTATCTGCCCGGCCTGACCGGTGGCGGGATGGCGGCCTCCTCCGCCCCGCTGCGCCAGGAGAGCGCCCCTGCACCTGCTCCCACGCCCGAGACCGCCGCTCCGGCCGGTTCCGCCGCGGATTCTGCGCAGGCCGCCCAGCCCTCAGACAGCACGGCCACGGCCGCTGCAGGGACCGAAGCCACCGAGGCCGCCGAGTCGGGAACAGCTTCCTCTACACCGTCCGAACCGGCCGTGGAAACAACGGCACAAACCAAAGTGGCCCGGATAACTCCGGCCGGGGAACAGAGGGGCCGTTCGGCGCCCATGACTCTGCCGTCGGTGACCACGCCCGCAGCTCCTCCGACCGGCGACCTGCCTGCTCCGTCCGAGCAGCCCTCGCTGGCCGAGACCCCGACCCAGGCTTCCGGGGAGACAACCGAGGCCTCCTCCGTACCCGCGCCGCGCGGCGAGATAGTCCCGCGCAGCAAGGAGGAAACCGCCGAGATACGGCCGGACATCTACCATTTCAACATGGCGGTCTATTTCCAGCGCAACGGCGACATCCAATCCGCCCTGGACCAGTACCAGAAAGTGATCGACATCTCGCCCTACAACGCCGAGGCCTACAGTAACATGGGCGTGCTGTACAACCAGGTGGGCGAGTACGGAAAGGCTGTCTCCGTGCTGCAGAAAGCCCTGCTGATCGACCCGCGCTACAGTAAGGCGCACAACAACCTGGGCCTTGCCTATTACCGCAGCGGGCAGTTCGAGCAGGCCCGGAGCGAGCTGGAGCGCGCGGTGCAACTGGAACCCTCCAGCCAGGATTCCTACAACAACCTGGGTCTGGTCTACCGTAAGACCGGACGTAGCGGGGAAGCGGAGCAGGCTTTCCAGCGCGCCATCGCCCTGGATGGTACTTACGGCGCGGCGCACTACAACCTGGCCCTGCTGTACGATGAGACCGGCCGTCTCGACCGCGCCATCGAGGAATACCGCGCTTTCCTGAACAACGGCGGAGGCAGCCCGGAGATCAACGCCCGGGTGCGAGAGCGTCTGCTCCGCCTCGGCGCCCCCTGAGCCAGCCCTTTCCCAGAGCCTTTCCGCACCTGTTGTGCCGCGCTGCTTAAATCTGCATATTACAGGATGATTCCGGCCGATTTGCCGGGCGCCGGGAGTGATTCTGTTTTCTGACTGTCCGATTCGCCGGAGCGCCGTTGAAACCCAAAGTCGAAGCCAAGCTGGCCACTCTGCCTGCCCGTCCGGGTGTCTACCTGATGCGCGACAGCGAGGGACGGATCATCTATGTGGGCAAAGCCAAGCTGCTGACAAACCGCGTGCGCAGCTATTTCCGCGGGTGGATCGAGAACCCGCGCACCGCGGCGATGGTGGCCCGGGTGGCCGACCTGGACTACATCGTCACCGACAGCGAGGTCGAGGCCCTGGTGCTGGAGAGCAACCTGATCAAGGAGCACCACCCGCGCTACAATGTGAGCCTCAAGGATGACAAGCGCTACCCCTACCTCAAGGTCACGGTGAACGAGATGTTCCCGCGCGCCTTTGTCACCCGGCGTTTCGAGCGGGACGGGGGCCGCTATTTCGGGCCCTACACGGATGCCGGGGCGCTGCGCACCACGTTGGAATCGCTGCGCAAGATTTTCCCGATCCGCACCTGCCGCTGGCCTCTGCCGCACCGCCACGGGGCGCGCGAATGTCTGAACTATCACCTGGGACGCTGCTCGGGCCCCTGTCACGGTCATATCTCGGAGGCCGATTACCGGGCGATGATCGACGAGATGCTGCAGTTCCTGGAGGGCCGCACCACGGGAATCGAAAACAGGCTGGAAGAGCGGATGAACCGGGCCAGCGAGAGCCTGGATTTCGAGAGTGCGGCCCGCTGGCGCGACCAGCTCGCCGCGGTGCGCAAGGTGAGCCAGCGCCAGAAAATGCACTCGCCCGGCGGCGCGGACCGCGACATCCTGGCCGTGGCTGTGGATGGCACGGACGGGTGCGGGGTGGTGCTCAAGGTGCGTGACGGCAAGCTGATCGGACGGGAGCATCACTACCTGCAGAACCGTCTGGGCGAAAGCCCCGAGGCCGTGCTGGCCGCTTTCATCACCCAGAAATATTTCAGCGACCGCGAGTACCCGCCCGAGGTGTTCCTGGCCGCCGAGGTGCCGGAGCGCGAGATAATCGAGCAGGTACTGAGCGACAGCGCCGGCCGCCGGGTCCATATCCGCGTACCGGAGCGCGGAGAAAAAGCCGCCCTGACCGCCATGGCCGAGCGCAACAGCCACCTTTTGCTGGAGGAACTGGTCCTTCAGCGCCAGAAAGCCCGTCAGCGCGTGCCCGAGGCCCTGCTTACCCTGCAGAAAACTCTGCGCCTGCCGCGCCTGCCCCGTCTGATGGTCTGTTTCGATGTCTCCACCATCCAGGGGGCCTATGCCGTGGCCGCGATGAGCTGTTTCCGCAACGGCCAGCCTGCCAAGAGCGGCTACCGACGGTTCCGCATACGCAGCGTGGAGGGCCAGGACGATTTCGCGATGATGCAGGAGGCGGTGGGACGCTATTTCGCCCGGGTGGCCGCCGGAGAGATCGAGCCGCCCACCCTGGTGGTGATCGACGGGGGCAAGGGCCAGCTCGGCGCGGCCCTTGAGACTGTGCGCCGGGCGGGCCTGGGGAGTCCGCCGCCGCTGATCGGCCTGGCCAAGCGTGAGGAGGAGGTTTTCATGCCCGGCGAGAGCGACCCTTACGTGCTCTCGCGCCGCAGCGAGGCGCTGCGCATGCTCCAGCACCTGCGGGATGAGGCCCACCGCTTTGCCGTGGGCTACCACCGGGTGGTGCGCACGCGCGAGACCCTGGCCACGCGGCTGGAGGAGGCCCCCGGGATAGGCAAGTCGCGCTCCCGGGCGCTGATTGCCGCGTTCGGCTCGGCCGAAGCGGTGGGCAAGGCCAGCGTGGAGCAGTTGATGGAGGTAAAAGGCATCTCGGCCGAACTGGCTGCCGGTGTGCTCGAATTTCTGAACGGGGAAACAGAGAACGGAGAACAGGATGCTCAGGACGCTTAAGATTCCGGTGGGGGAGTTGCAGTCGAACTGTTTCCTGGCCTGGGACGAGGCCACGCGGGAAGCGGCGGTTGTCGACCCGGGGGCCGACCCGGAACGGATAATCGAAGCCGTGCGAAAGCGCGAGCTTAAAATAAGGTACATACTGAACACCCACGGTCACGGCGACCATGTAGGGGCCAATGGGGCGATCAAGGACGAGTACCGGGTGCCGATCCTTATCCACGAGGCCGAACTGCCGCTGCTGGGCGACCCGGTCCTCAACATGTCCGCGGTTTACGGCGATCCGGTGGTCAGCCCGCCGGCGGATGGATTCCTGGTGCCTGGGAAAAAAGTGAAATTCGGCGGGGTGGAACTGGAGGTGATCCTCACGAACGGCCACAGCCCGGGCGGGGTGAGCCTGTACGACGGTGAGGGGATCGTGTTTACCGGGGATGCCCTGTTCGCCGGATCGATAGGGCGCTGCGACCTTCCGGGCGGCGACCTGGAGACCCTGGTCAAGGCGATCCGCTCGGGGCTGCTCGTGCTGCCGGATGCAACCCAGGTGCTGCCCGGGCACGCCCAGAACACCACAATCGGACAGGAGAGGAAATGGAACCCGTTCCTGACCTGAGCCGTCAGGAGGCCGACCGTCAGAGGGACAGACTGCGCCGGAATTTCCATCTGGAGCAGTTCGAGGACTACATGCTGTTCGAGCGCAGTCTGGCCGACAACTCCCAGGCCGCCTACAGCCGGGACGTGGAGACTTTCGCGCAGGAGATGGCCCGCCGCGGATTGGCCTCACCGGATGCGGTGGAGCGCGACCACGTGGCCGAGTACCTGAACAGCCTGGCCGCCCTGGAACTGGCCCCCACCTCACTGGCGCGCAAGAGCAGCTCCCTGCGGCTGTATTTCCGTTTCCTGGCCGGGGAGGGCGTGGTCGGGCATGACCCCACCGACAGCCTGGAGCTGCCCCGCCTGGGTCGACGTCTGCCGCACGTGCTGTCTCTGGAGGAGATAATGGCCCTGCTCGGAGCGGTGGAACGTGAGGCCCTGGGCGGCCTGCGCGACACTGCCCTGATCGAGAGCCTCTATGCCACCGGGATGCGGGTCTCGGAAGCCGCGGGCCTGCCGCTGCAGAATCTGCACCTGGAGCGCCAGGTGGTGTTGGTGTTCGGCAAGGGTTCCAAGGAGCGGATCGTGCCGTTGGGGGATGCGGCGATCCGGGCGCTGGAGGAGTACCTGGACAAGGAGCGCCCGATCCTGGACAAGGGACGGGGCCAGGGGCGGGTTTTTCTGAACCGCGGGGGAACACCGCTTTCGCGCATCGGTATCTGGAAAATCCTGCGCAAGTACGCCCTTCTGGCCGGAGTGGAGAGCAAGGTCCACCCCCATGTGCTGCGGCATTCGTTCGCCACGCACCTGATCGAGCGTGGGGCCGACCTGCGCGCGGTGCAGGAGATGCTGGGCCATGTTGACATCTCCACCACCCAGATCTACACCCACCTCAGCGGCGAGACGTTGCGCCAGGTCCACCGAGACTACCACCCGCGGGCCTGAAAGCCAAAAGGCCGGTCCTCCTCGCGGGAGAACCGGCCTCTCTTTTTTCGAGTCTGTGGCTGCGGCTCAGATCACGAAATCCTTTTACAGCTTCACGCCCTTGACCTCGGTCTGAATCTTGGTCTTGCTCTTCATGTCGAACGAGCCGTCATTGGCAAAAATCAACACCGCGCTGCCGGCTCCCTCACGCTGCACCTTGCCGGGCAGGGTCTGGTTTTTCAGGTTCCGGAGCTGGGTCTCCGACTCGTTTATCTCGCTGCAGAGGTTGAAACCCTTGGTATCGTCGAAATTGAGCCGGAACGCCAGGTTGTTGCCCTGATAGGAATCACCCAGGAAGGTGATTGTATAGTTGAACTTGACGAAATTCTCGGCGATCACCACGCCGAAACTGCCTTTCATCTCCTTTTCCTGTGCCAGCAGACTTCCCGCGAACAGCACACACATGGCTACTGCGAGTAAACTCTTGCGCATCGGTCCTTCTCTCCTGTCAGATCGATTAGTGCATTGAACGGTCGGAAATCACTGCATGCATATTGAACCTGCCGGCCAGCGAGAGGCCGGGTCCATCCTGGTTTTTTCTCCTCTGGCGACAGCTCTCCCCCGCTGCACGAAATCGCCCTTTGGGAACAGGTGGCGACAGTGCGGGCGGCAATCCGCTAAGTGTACGGTAATTCTGATTGATCATCCAGATTACAGATAAGGTCCGTCTGATCATAATGCAGAAGTCGTGCCGCGGGTTCATGAAATTGTAACTGCATGAATCCCAATCGGCCACCCGCTTATGGCTTTACGGGTTCCTGCTCCAGACTGGCTGAAACCAGCCACAGTGGGCGAAACCGGACGGCGGGTTCTCAATCTGTAGGGTGCGGCCGGGCTGCACGTACAATATCTGGCGGCCCCGGGCCCGTAGATCAGGCCGGCGCCGGTCCGTGAGGACGGCGACCGCTCTGGCGCTCTAGCACATTCCGGATTTTCATCAGCAGCAATTCGGTGTCAACCGGCTTTACTATATAGTCCTCGGCGCCCTTGCGTAACGCCCGTTTCATGCTGTCCATCGAACTGAACCCGGTGATCATGAACACCACCACGGTCGGGTCCAGTTTCTTGGCTCGGGCCAGGATTTTCAGCCCGTTGTCATCCCCCAGGCGGATATCGGTCAGGATCAGGTCGAAGCGGCTTTCCTCGATGACTGCCAGGCCCTCGCGGCAGCTACCGGCGCTGTGGACCTCGTAGCTCTCCTCCTCGATCAGGCGCACGAAACTCTGCCGCACCAGCGGATCGTCCTCCACCACAAGAATCTTACGGCGTGTGGACATGTCTGGCCTCGCTGGATGACTATGTACAGTGTATATGCAAAGGGCTGAGCCTCTTGAGCGAGGACCAGCCCTTTGGAGACAGCTGACCTGCCGGTGGTGGTCTGGGTCTGAGCCCTTGTCACAGCGGCAGCCGTGGTTTTACAGAGTGAAATCCTTTTTCAGCTTGTAGCCTTTGATCTCGGTATAGAGCTTAGTCTTGCCCTTGGTGTCGAAACTGCCGTCCTTGGGGAACAGCAGGAGTGCGCTGGAGGCGCTTTCCCGCTGGACTTTGCCCTGTATGGTCTGGTTCTTCAGGTTTTTTAGCTGGGTCTCGCCTTCGTTGATCTCGCCGGCCAGGTTGAAACCCTTTGTATCATCGAAAGTTATTCTGAAAGCGAGGTTGTCGGGCTGGGCCGAGTCGCCCAGATAGGAGATGGTGTAATTGAATTTGACAAAGTTTTCGGCAATCACCACACCGAAACTTCCTTTGATCTCCTTATCCTGAGCCATCAGGCTCGAGGCAAGTAGGATCGACATGAACAGAAACGAGCCTAACCATCTCATAAAGCGCCTCCTGCGTAGCAACGGAATATTTGAAGAATAACTTTTCTCCACAATTGAACGCCGGGCAGCTTTTGCACTCCGGCGCAACGGTCCGACTGAAATGCACAATCAGTGGAACATACTTGCGCGGGGCGTTTAGTATACATATCGTTAAGAACGCTAATTATATGATAGCGGACTAATTATAAAAGTCAAGAATAATCTAAGCGCTCCGATCATCTGGATTCAGACATTCACGGATCGCATCCCGGAAAGTCCCGGCTTCAGGAAAGCATTTCAGATGAACAGATTGAGCTTGAAATAAACGGTTTGCCAGCCAAGCACCCGCATACGTGTTCCCGCGCTGGATTGCGGTACAGTTCAAACCCGGATGTGAATAATTCTATGCAGAAGGCGTGCCGTGGGGAAGAAATGCGACAAACGCCCATGGAGACTGCTGAAGACGACTGCTTGGACAGGTGGGGCGGCTTGATATATTTGATCGATTCCGTGCAGGTTGTGCGGAAACGTGTGTCCGGGGTCCATGTGTAATACCATGAACCAAGAGGTGGATGACAGAGGGGAAGAGGGGGGAGACGGATGAAAGAGCACGAGGGCATGTTTTTTCTGGCGGAAGCGGTGGACAGGAACGGTACTCTGACGGCGGAAGTGATTCCAGTCGCGCAAGGTAAGCTTACGTTGCTCTGCGGCGGGAGCGCCTCGCTGCGCAGTGCTCTGCTGCGTTCGCTCTCCGGTCTTGACAGTGGAAAACCACGCCGGGCGGATCTGAAATCGGGTGCTCTGTCTGGCCGGATCGATCCGGCCGGGTTCAGCCGGGCTTACCTTCCGCCGCAGGGGACGGAGATATTCGCCGGGACCACGGTGGAGGAGGAGTTGTCTTTCGCGCGTTCTGACTTGGGCGGGTGCAAGGCCGGTCCGCAGGACAGTTTGAGGGACTATTTCGCCGCTCTTCTGCCGCGCTCGGTCTGGGAACTGAGTTCCGCCGAGCGGCGCCTTCTGCTGCTGGCCTCCCAGGCCGGGGCCTGTCCCGGGCTCTGGCTCTGCGATGAGCCGCTGGCCTGTCTGGATGGGGATGGAAACGGGGCGGTTCTGCGTTTCCTGGCCGAGGCCTGCCGCAGTGGGGCGGTGGTGGTCGCCGCTGCCTCCGACCCGGCTCCCCTGGCCCGTTTGACCGATATTTATGTCACTCTCGGAGGGCAGTGTTTTCAGCCCGGAGTATGGGACCGGAACGGCAAACCGCTGGGTTCGGCGCGGATGGCCGGAGCGACTCGGGACGACGGCCTCTGGTTCACAGGTCCGGGGGGCTCGTTTTACGCGGAAAAAGGCGAGAGTGGAATAAATTGAAGAAAAAGCCGGTCAGGGCGGTCAAATAGCATGAAAGAACTGGAAGAATGCGGCGCCGGTGGCCTGTGGCCGGGTGAAAAGCTTTTTCCTTGACTGGCAGTAAGATGAAAGGTATTTTTAGGGCTATTGTTTGCGGGTCTGACAATCGAATATCTTCTATACATCAATGTCTTACCCGCCAGTAACAGCCCGCCCGGTTTTTCTGCCACGGTCGGTGGATTCCTCCTTGTGGATGTGATGGAAAATGTCAGGCTGGGATGATGTGAGGTCAGATGTACCTGGCCTGTAATAGTCCGGAATCATTACAATCGTTGGAAGAAAGGATATCACAATGCGCAAGATGCTTGTAGTCCTGTCGCTGGCTGTGGTCTGGATGTTCACCGTGGCATCCTCCCCCGTGGTGACTGGTGCGAAAGTGAGAATCAAGGCCAAGAAGTACGAGGAAGCGATTAAGGTTCTCGAGGACAGTAAAGCCGAATATCCCAACGATCCCGAGCTCTATTACTATCTGGGGCGGTCCTATGCCGGTGTGGCCCAGTGGGCGAACGCGGGCGACAATTTCAGCAAGGCGCTCACTCTCAACCCGGACAAGGAACTGAAGAAGGAGATCGAGAAGTGGCGCGATTTCCACTGGTCCTCGTTCGTCAAGGAAGGATCGGCGCTGCTGCAGCAGAAGCGCTATGACATCGCCATCGACAAATATGTCCTGGCCAACAAGATCAATCCCGACCGCAAGGAGAGCTGGGCCAACCTGGGTGTGGCGCAGCTCGAACTGGGACGCAGCTTCGATGAGGCGCAGCCTCCGAAGCCGGACAGCGCCAAAATCCTGTACGGGTCCTCCATCGAGTCGTTCAAGAAAGCGCTGGAACTCGATCCGTCCAATGACACCTTCATTAAGAACCTGGCCCAGGCCTACACTATCGCCGGCAAGGAAGACGAGGCGATCGAGATTTATGAAAAGTGCCTGGAAGACAACCCGGATGACACTCAGACCAAGGAACGTCTGGTCACCCTGTACATGACCCGCCAGGATTTCGACAACGCCGCCCGTATCTATGACGCCATGCTCTCCGACGCCGGGGCCGAACTGGGCGCCGCCGATTATTTCAACGCCGCCAGTTGCTATTATCAGATTTATATGGGCCTCTCCAAGAAAGAGGACCAGGCCTCCAAGGACAAGGCGGCCGAGAACCTGCACAAGGCCGCGGACGCCTACACGAAGGTGCTGGAGGAGACTCCCAACGACTGCGAGGCCGCGACCCAGCTCTATTACACCTACATCAACCTCGACAACTGGCCGAAAGTCATTGAGACCATCGAGGGCATGCTCAAAAACGGCTGCACGCGCGATTATCCGATCCTGCAGAACCTGGGTGTGGCCTACGTGAAAGTGGGCAACAAGGAGAAGGGTGTCGCGGTGTTCAAAGAAGCTGAGGCGCTCAAGGCGAGTAGCCAGGAGAAGAAGTAGGCCGGAACCTGACGGGGGTTTCGGAATAGCTGCGCTTCCATAGATATGGTTTAACTGACGAAAAGACCTTCCGGTGAGGTGGGCAGTGCGCCCCGCTGGAGGGTCTTTTCGGGAATGACCCAATTTTATGTTGCGGAGCGCTTTGAATCTGGGTACATTCAACCGTTGGTGCGGCCGCTGTCTATGAGCGGCCGTGGCGCGACATACAGGATGTCAAGCTCCGTTCAAGCCTTTGCCAGAGGTCGCGATGAACTCCCCATCCAAAGACAGGCTGGTGCTCGATGCCAAAATGATCGAGCGCACGCTCAAACGCATGGCAGATGAAATCGTTGAGCAGAACCAGGGCACCGAGTCGCTTCTGGTGGTCGGGATTCAGACCCGCGGGGTAAACCTGGCCGAGCGCCTGGTTGGCTGCATTCAGCAGGCCGAGGACGTGCGGGTGCCCACCGGCAAGCTGGACATCACCCTGTACCGCGATGATCTCCGTCACGTGGCGGTCCAACCCCTGGTGCGCAGCACCGATCTGCCCAACGATATCACCGGCCTGCGCGTGGTGCTGGTGGACGATGTCCTGTTCACCGGCCGCACCGTGCGCTCGGCCCTGGACGCCCTGGTGGATTTCGGCCGCCCGGCGCGCATACAGTTGGCCGTGCTGGTCGACCGCGGGCACCGTGAGCTTCCCATCCAGGCGGACATTGTCGGCAAGACTGTCGCCTCCGCTCAGAACGAGGAGGTGGTGGTCAAGGTCAGGGAAGTGGACGGCGCCGACGGTGTCTGGATCCGGCCGGTCTGAGCCTCAGGCGAACCCTGGTTTTCCGTGGCCGTTTCTTTCAACCCTGTCCGCAGAAGGTCTTGCATGTTATTCAATCGCAAGCATCTCTTAGGTCTGGAGGAACTTACGGCGGAAGAAATCCAGATGATCCTGGACACCGCCGTGCCCTTCAAGGAAATCAGCGAGCGCCAGATCAAGAAAGTCCCGGTCTTGCGCGGCAAGACAATCGTCAACCTCTTCTTCGAACCCAGCACCCGCACCCGAACCTCCTTCGAATTTGCCGAGAAACGCCTCAGCGCCGACACGATCAACATATCCACCGCCCAGAGCAGCGTGGTCAAGGGTGAAACCCTGGTCGACACGGCGCGCAACCTGGAGGCGATGAAGATCGACATGGTGGTGATCCGCCACGGGGCCTCGGGTGCGCCGCGTTTCCTGTCGGAGCGGATCGCCTCGAACGTGATCAACGCCGGGGACGGCTGGCACGAGCACCCGACCCAGGGCCTGCTCGACATGCTTACCATCCGCGAGCGTTTTGGCCGTCTGGCCGGGCTCAAGGTGGGGATCATCGGTGACATCCAGCACAGCCGGGTGGCCCGCTCAAACATCTGGGGCCTGCGCAAAATGGGAGCCGAGGTGGGAGTGTGCGGCCCGCCGACCCTGGTGCCCGGAAACATCCGGGAACTGGGGGTCAAAGTCTACCCGCGGGTTGAGGACGCTCTGGCCGAGTGCGATGCGATCAACGTGCTGCGTATCCAGCTCGAGCGCATGCAGTCGAACATGTTCCCCTCGCTCCAGGAATACAACCGCCTCTACGGC
This sequence comes from uncultured Gemmatimonadales bacterium, assembly GCA_964386505.1. Taxonomy (GTDB): domain Bacteria; phylum Gemmatimonadota; class Glassbacteria; order GWA2-58-10; family GWA2-58-10; genus JAJFUG01. The sequence goes on along the minus strand of CAYLSM010000033.1, from coordinate 1,747 downwards.
GTCACCACCAAGCGTTTGCAGGCCGCCGGGCACGATATCCTGATCCTGCACCCCGGGCCGATGAACCGCGGGGTGGAGATCGACAGCGATGTGGCTGACGGGCCGCAGCAGGTGATCCTCAAGCAGGTCACCAACGGTGTGGCGGTCCGCATGGCGGTGCTGTTCCTTCTGGCGGGCGGCAAGCCCACCAGCGCGGCCGAGGCCGCCTCAATGCGCGAATAGACCCTTGAACGTTCTGCGAGGAAAGGCAGGTGCCTTTTGGACCGTCTGCTGATACGCGGGGGTCGGGTTGTCGACCCCGTGAACAAGATCGATGCCCGGCTGGACCTGCTGGTGGCCGAGGGGAAAGTGGCCGCCCTGGGACAGAGCCTCGACGCGCCGGAGGGTGTCCGCGTGATCGAGGCCGCGGGCAAGGTGGTCGCTCCGGGGCTGATCGACATGCACGTACATCTGCGCGAGCCCGGGCGCGAGGATGAGGAGACTGTCGAGACCGGCTGTCTGGCCGCGGTGGCCGGCGGGTTCACCGCCGTGGCCGCCATGCCCAACACCGACCCGGTTACCGACAACCAGGCCGCGGTGGGCTACATCATCCGTGAGGCTATACGCAGCGGTTATGCCACGGTCTACCCGGTGGGGGCGATCACCAAGGGCCTGGCCGGCGAGAGCTTGGCCGAGATGGGTGGGATGATCAAGGCCGGGGCGGTGGCATTCACAGATGACGGGCACTGCGTGGCGAGCGCCGAGGTGATGCTCAAGGCGATGAAGTATTCAACCATTTTCGACGTGCCCATAATCAACCACTGTGAGGACAAGTCGCTGGTGGGCAGCGGCGCGATGAACGCCGGTCTGGTCGCCACCCGCCTGGGTCTGGCCGGGGTGGCCGCCGAGAGCGAGGAGATAATAGTCTATCGCGACTGCGCCCTGGCCCGGATGTCCGGAGCGCGCTACCATGTGGCGCACCTTTCCTGCGCACGGGCGGCGGGCATTGTTCAGCAATTCAAGGCCGAGGGCGTGCGGGTGAGCGCCGAGGTCACCCCGCACCACCTGGTGCTGACCGACGCGGCGGTGGAGGGCTACAACACCAACGCCAAGATGGCGCCCCCGCTGCGTCGCGCCGAGGACGTGGCCGCGCTGCGCAAGGCCCTGGCCGCCGGCGTGATCGACTGTATCGCCACCGACCACGCGCCGCACCACTACAACGAGAAAGAAGCGGCTTTCGCGGACGCCCCCAATGGGGTGATCGGCCTGGAGACCGCTTTCCCGGTGCTCTACACCGAGCTGGTCCTGGGCAAGGTGCTGAGTCTGGGCGCCCTTATCGAGAAAATGAGCCCCGCTCCGGCGCGTATCCTGGGAGTGCGCGGAGGCTCGCTGGCCCAGGGCCAGGTGGCGGATATCACCGTGCTGGACCTGGACACGAAGTGGACTATCGACAAGAACAGCTTCTATTCCAAGAGCCGCAACACGCCGTTCGACGGGATGCAGGTCACCGGGCGCGCGGTGGCCACCCTTGTGGGCGGGCGGCTGGTCTGGGAACTGGGGAACTGACATGGGAGCCGAAGCCGACAGCCGGCCGCAGGGGAAACAGGTTTCCGCCCGGCCCGGACTGGGGCTGGTGCTTTTCGGGCTGTACGCGCTCGGTCTGGCTCTGGCGGCGTTGAGTGAGGTTTTCGGCTGGGGCTGGTTCGACTATCCTTTTTTCAAATAAATCCGGGCGGCGTCCAGGCTGGGCGCTCTGCCGTTCAGGCAA
>CAYLSM010000032.1:0-30696 GCA_964386505.1 uncultured Gemmatimonadales bacterium | reverse complement strand
ACCGCGGCGTTCAGGGCCAGAAGGTTGGTCTGGAACGCGATCTCGTCGATGGTCTTCACGATCTTGGCTGTCTGGTCGCTGGAGGTCTTGATCCGGTTGATCGAATCGGTCATGCGGGTCATGGCCTCGGTGCCCCGGCCGGCGGAATCGCGGGCGGAGTTGGCCAGGTTCTTGGCCTGCTCGGCGTTGTCGGCGTTCTGGCGGGTCATGGAGGACATCTCCTCCAGGCTGGAGGAGACCTCTTCCAGAGCACTGGCCTGCTCATTGGCGCCTTGGGCCAGGTTCTGGCTGCCGGCGGAAATCTGCCCGCTGGCTGCGGTGACCTGCTCGATCGATTCGGAAACATGGGTCAGGGCCTTGTCCAGAGCCTCCACCGTGGTGTTGATATTGTCTTTCAGATCGGCTAACTGCCCCTTGTAGTTGCCGTTGACCCGCTGGGTCAGGTCCTTGGCCGCCGCAGAGGACAGCACCGCGGCCCCCTCCTTGATCGGGTCGAGGATTGCGTCGAGCAGACGGTTAATGCCGCCGATCATGCCGCCGAACTCACCCTTGTGCTGCGAGGCATCCGCGCGGGTGTCGAGCTGTCCCTCCAGGGCCGCCTGGGTCAGGCCTTTCACTTCCTCGTTCATCTTGCGCAGGCTGTCGATCATCATGACCATGGAATTGCCCAGCACATCCTCGCTGGAGGCCACGCTGACCTTGGTTTCGAGATTGCCCTCGGAGATATGACGGGCGGCGGTGGCCTTCTCTTTCAGGGCCGCTATCATTTCCTGGAAAGCCTTGGCCAACATGCCGACCTCGTCGTTCTGGCAAATCAGGCACTCTCTCGACAGATCACCCCTCGCTATTGCCTGGGCGCTCTTGGTCACGTCCGAAATAGGCTTGGCGATCATGCGGGTGATGTATGCCGCCAGGAAGAAACCCAATACCATGGCGATTATCAGTCCGATTACCATCACCACCGTGGCGGCCGAAAGAGCCGTATTGGCGCCGCTGGCGGCCTTGCGTGCCTCGGTTATGCCGGAGATCGAGGTCTTCTGCGCCTCGGCCAGGACATTATTGGCTACATCGTTACGCTGCTGATTGAGCTGCTGAAGCTTGACCCAGTCGGCCAGGAAAGAGTTCAGGGCTTTCTTGTAATTACTGTTGGCAGCAAGGTTCGCATCGATCTGGCGCAGATTGACATCGTGCACGGTAATGGCCCGCAGATCGTTTAAGGTCTTATCGATAGTATCGAAATTTCCCTGCACCGCCTCGATGACCTTGGGGTCGCGTTTCTGCTGTGACTCCCAGGTGGCGACTATAATCTCATTGCCGAGGCCGCGGATATCCATGGTCATCTTGATTTTTTTCAGACGTTCGGTCAGCTTGTCGGGGCTCTTGTGCGCGGCTATATCCTCACGCATCATCTGGTTCTGCGCATCCAGAAAATCAGAACAGGACTTCAGAAAGACGGTCTTGTTATCCTCCAGGGTTTTCAGATTGACCAGCATCTGATCGATAGTGGACGCGCTTTCCTTGGCCAGCGATTCATACTCGTCCACCGACTTTTTCGCCTTGTCGGCCGACTCTTTAAGCCCGGCCAGAGACTCGGAGGTCTCGGCCAGTTTGAAAGCGTCGCTCAGGTTGGTTTGCACCTTTTCCAGATTGGCGAGCCCTTCATCAAGATATTGTTTTTCATACGTGAGCGAGTAGCCACGCATTCCATACATGGCCAAAAGCGAATAGCGCTCGATACCGTTGGCTACCTCGGTCTGCGGCATCTGCTCCTCATCCAGCAACCGGGTTTCGGTCTTGACGCTCCACATGCTCCAGACCGCCATCAGCCCCAGAACCATCGTGATCAGCAGGATACCGCCGAAACCGCCGCCGATTTTCATACCCAGGTTCATCTTCATCTTTGTCACTCCTGAAAGTGTTTAACAATTCTCAAACCGGTCAGTTGTCCCGATACTTACACGTTTTCGAGCAGCTTGTGGTCCTCGGTCGAGAGGACACGGTCTATGTCGAGCAGCATGATCACCCGCTCGCGGGCTTTGGCGATACCCTGAATGACATCGGTCTCCACCCCGGCGCCGAACTCGGGCGAGTCCTCGATCTCGGAGGGCTGGATATCCAGGACCTCCGACACCCCGTCCACCAGGATCCCCATAAGCACCGAACGTTCGGAGACCAGAATATCAACCACGATGATACAGGTCTGCTCATCGTCCTCGACCCGCTGCATTCCGAAACGGTCCCGCAACCCCATGACCGGTATGACCTTGCCGCGAAGGTTTATCACCCCGCGGATGTAATCCGGGGTCTTGGGAATCCGGGTTATATCCATCAGCCCGATAATCTCGCGGACTTTCAGTATGGCCAGCCCGTAGTATTCATCCCCGAGCCGGAAAGTCAGGTATTTTCCGCCTCTCGCACTCCCCGGTCCACCCGCAGTTCCATCGAGCGTGGTGACGTTCGTTTCAATCTGTGTACGCATCTGTCTGACCTCCGTTGATGTGTTTATTCCCTTGGACCGCAGAATCAATAGCCGGATTGTGATTGAGATATAACATGGTGAAATGCATAAGGACTCTGACTGAAATAAAGCATCACATGTGCCAGCTTGATTCAGTCATTTTCTATTTCCTTCAATACCAATACTGAACAATATTAATTCGTGATAATCATTTTTCTTGCGAGTATTATATCTGTCTCAAATCGAACAGCGCCAGAAGCATTTTGTCAGAATATGCTCATTTTGAGTCCTTTGCTATTGGCATACTTGCGAAATTTTTGAAATAACTATTGCAGATACGACAACCATAAGGATATAAGTTCGCCGGTTTAGCCTGGCCGGTCTGACATCAGCACACTTCATGTACTCCGCAGATCGCCGCCAGCCCGACTTGTCTTGCCGAATTCTGCGACTGGCTGTACTATTGAGGAGAACCCTTCAGACAGAGCGACCGACCGCACTGCCAATTTTCAGGCTGTCCCCCTTTGACAAGAGGTGTCCTAATGAGCAAGCGCAATGTCAACCGCCGGGAATTCGTCCGCCGGGCGGCGGCGGCCTCACTCGCGTTCGGACTGGCCGGCGGCGTGCCCGCCGTGGCAGCGGCCGCCGAGCTGAAACCGGTCCGTATCGGATTTGTCGGCACCGGCAACCGCGGCACCGGCCTGCTGCGCTACCTGCTGGCCGTGGGCGGAGTGGAAATTCCGGCCCTGTGCGACATCAACCCCGACCACCTTCTGGGCGCGGCCCAGGTGGTGCAGGAGGGCCTGGGCAAGCGGCCGGATCTGTACGACAAAAGTCCGGAGGACTACCGCCGCCTGTGCGAACGGGATGATCTGGATGCGGTAATCACCGCCACTCCCTGGCAGCTTCACACCCCGGTGATGCTGGCGGCGATGGAATCCGGCAAGTACGGTGCGACCGAGGTGCCGGCCGCGATCACTGTGGACCAGTGCTGGCAACTGGTCGAGACCAGCGAGCGCACGGGCAAGCCCTGCATGATCCTGGAGAACGAGTGCTACTACCGCTATGCGATGCTTGTGCTGAACATGCTCCAGACCACCGACCTGTTCGGCGAGCTGCTGCATATCGAGGCGGGCTACCAGCACGACGTGCGCTGGCTCAAAGGAGTGGAGGGCAAGATCGGACCAGGCGGCGAGCTGCTCTGGCGCGGCGAGCACGCGGTCACTCGCAACGGCAACCTATACCCCACCCATCCGGTTGGCCCCACGGCCTGGTGCATGGGGATCAACCGCGGCGACAGGTTCACTTACCTGGTCTCGATGAGCACAAAGAGCCGGGGGATGAACTACAAGATCGCCCAGATGTTTGGACCCGACCATCCCAACGCCACGCGCAAATATGCCCTGGGGGATATCAACACCACGCTGCTGGCCACCGAGAATGGCTTGACCATGACCCTCTACCACGACACCCAGTCGCCACGGCCCTACGACGAGATTTTCCGGGTCCAGGGCACGCGCGGTATCTACAGCCGCACCCTGCGTAAGTGCTATTTCGAGGGTAAAAGTCCCGAGGAGCACACCTGGGAGGACGACGAGAAGTATTACGAGCAGTACGACCACCCGCTCTGGCGCACCCTGGGGGCCGAGGCGGTCAAGTACGGGCATGACGGGGCCGACTACCTGGAGTTGCACCAGTTCACGCATGCCGTGCGCAACGGACTGCCCACGCCCATCGATGTTTACGACGCCGCCACGTGGAGCGTGATCAGCCCGTTGAGCGAAATGTCGGTGGCTGCCAAGAGCGCGGCCCAGGACGTGCCCGATTTCACCCACGGCAAGTGGAAGGAAAAGAGGCAGTTGCAGTTTTTCGGAGTATAGGGACTTTAATAATGTAATTACCTGACAAACAAAAACGGCCGCTGTCCGAATCCCGGACAGCGGCCGCTCGTTTTCTGCCTGGCCGTCTACTTCGCTTCGCGCTTGAGCAGGTTGTCCAGCACCATGCCCAGGCGCGCCACGTTGGCGTGCTCCACCGGGGGACGGTTCCAGCCCGGGTCGCCCTCGAACTGGTTCAGGCCGATCAGCACCACCATATTATGGTCCGGCAGGATCGCCGCCACGCTCTGTGCCGCCCCGGCCATGATCGGCGCGTGCTCCTGGGTGCAGAGCCAGAACATCATCCCGTACTCGGCGTCGCAGTACGGGTGGCCGAACGTGTTGTAATTGGTCCAGGCCTGCTCGATCAGGTCCTCGCGGAACAGCGGCCGGCCATCGACCTTGCCGCGGTCCAGCCAGAGCTGGCCGAAACGGGCCACATCGCGCATATTCCCGAACAGGCCGGAACCGGGATAGGGTTCGGGCGAATAGTGGATGAACGCGGAGTCCGACCCCACGCAGGTGCTCACTATGTGCGCGACATCATCCCCGGGGTGAAGGTAGCCCACGCTCTCCAGGCCCAGGGGCAGAAGGATACGCTCTTTCAGCAGTTCCTCGTACGGCTTGCCGCCGGCTTTCTCCATCACCCGCCCGAGGATTTTCATCCCCAGCTCGTTGTAATGGAAATCGGCGCCGGGTGTGAATTCCAGAGTCACATCCGAGAACTCCGGATCGACCGGGACCGCGTCATGCGGGCGGGTCACGCCTGCGGTATGGCTGGCAAGCTGACGGAGTGTTATCGCCTCCAGCGGCCCACCCTTGAACACATCCAGGTAGCGGCTGGCCGGGTCATCCAGGGCCAGAAGGTTGTCGCTGGCCAGGCTCAGGAGCACGGCCACGCCGAACTCCTTGGAGATCGAGTAGAGCGGGAAACGCGAAGCCGAATCGACCGGCGCGGCCCCCGCACCACGGGACTGGGTGCCGTAGTACTGCTCGACGATCAGTTTGCCGTCCTTGCGCACCAGGGCCGCTCCAGCGCTGCAGTCGTTGGACATTTTCATCTTGTAGCGGGTATGGAGGCTCAGCAGTTCCTCCGGCGCGCTCAAGGCTTTCGACTGCGGGGCATTGCAGCAGCCGGCGGCCAGGGCCAGTGTGCAAAGTGCTGAAACGAGCAGTCCTTTCATCGTCCCTCCAAAAGGTGATTTTGTCAAACCGCTTGCAGAAACAATCAATTTCAGAAAAACACGAGAGGGATGTGCAGCGCGGCCAGGGCGCCGTAGCGCATTAATGTCTCGCGGCGGGCCGTACGCGCCAGGGAGCCGAAATACACACCCTTGATCAACGTGTTGCCCAGCATCGAGACTAAGATCGCCGACACAAGCACCGTGCTGATCGTTTTCGAGGACAGGATTGACAGGATGAACGGGTCGATGTCGGTCACGCCCACGATGAAAGACAGGATCAACAGGCCCGAGTTGCCAAAATGCGATTTGACCAGGGTTGTGACCACCTGGAGGGTCAGGAACAGCACGGAAAAGATCAGGGCCGGCGAGATTTCGAACGGGTTACTGAGGCCCGATTCGAGTCTGGCTTTCGACACTCCTCCACGCATCCCGGTGGTGATCGAAAGAACAGCCCCCGCTCCGGCCAGCAGCAGAAGGCGCCACCATATATAAGGCAGGAAACCCGGCCCCAGAATAGCGATGATGAGCAGGATGCGCACGTACATCACGCTGCTGGCCAGAAGGCTGCTGCGCAGGGCCTGGGCGCTTATCTCAGGGGTTTTCTGAGCCATCCGCCCCATCGCCACGCTCACCGCGGTGCTCGAAACTATCCCGCCCAGAAGACCCGAGAGCCAGAGTCCGTACTGGCTGCCGAACTTCTTCATCAGGAAATAGCCCACGAACCCGATCGTGGAGATAAGGATCACGATTTTCCAGGTGCTGACCGGGTTGAGGTTGAACTGGGTGAAATCCCGGTTGGGCAGAAGAGGCAGGACCAGCACCGTCACCACCAGGAACTTGAGAATGGCGAACAGCTCAAACTTTTTCAGGTTCTCGACGAAACGCTCGATGCGGGTCTTTTCCGACAGCAGGATGGCGCTGATAATTCCCAGGGCCAGGGGCAGCCAGATAATGGTATTCAGGGCCAGGGCGCCGATCACGAAAGTGATCAGCACGGCTACCGAGCTGGTCCAGCCATGGTGCCCCTCACGGATCCGGCCGGAGTACTCGATCCCGGCCAGAACCACTATCGATATCAGACCCAGCGGGAGCACCGCCGGCACACCGTTCTGGGCCAGCCAGGCGCAGCCGAACCCGTACATGCTGATCAGGGAATAGGTGCGCACTCCGGCTATGGGTGTGTGCTGCTGCGCCAGACCCGAGGTCTCACGCTCCAGCCCGAGCAGAAAACCAAGACCCAGGGCAATGAAAAACCGAACCTGAAAAGTGAGCTCAAGGCTTTCCATCCACTCTCCCCGGCTGATTGTGGCTTGATAGTAACGCAGACCCCAGGCTAATGTTGTACCACTAAAAAGCCGTGATTGCAAGTAAATAACTGAAAAACGGCTGTTGGTTATTTGCAGGCCGGGCTTTTTTAAGTCTCGGGATTGCATCACTCAGCGCGGGGATGCCGATTATGGGCGGGAATTTGATGACAGGCTTTCAGAGGAGGGACAGGATCAAGCGGCGCTGGTCCTCATCCAGATCGCAAAGCCAGGCCTCGTGGCGAAGGGCGCCGGAGGGAAACTCGCGGTGCATTATCTCGCCGGTCTCGGTCTCGAGCACCCGGTCGATACGCACTCCATGGTATTCCAGCCAGATATCGATTCTCATCTTACAGCTCCTGTTAGCCTTTCATAGAGTAAGATGCATATTGCATGCCGCCGGTTTCACTTATTTATCTCCTTGCCCTTCAACGAAAGCAGGTTAATACTTGCCGAACTGCCGGAAGAGGTGCACATTTTTCTGGCAGCACTGCTGAAAAGAATGGCAGCCCCACCAGGCACTCTTTGCTCATTCGTCCTGACGCAAACCATCAATCTCCCCACAAACGGCCATAGAATCGCTGCCTGTTTACAGGCAGACCGGGGGCAATTATTATTACTTCGCATCTGAACCTCTCCTTCTTGTCCTCATTCAACGAGTAAACACTGGCCTTTGGAGCGATAAAATGGCAAAGCTGGCCCTGCTGGGCGGAACCAAAATCCGCCAGACCCCGTTTTTCCCATGGCCGGACTACGATGATCTGGAGCTTAAATACCTGGAGGAGGTGCTGCGCAGCCGCCGCTGGTTCGCCGGGATGCGCGGGGCCGACCCCGGCTCCAAGACCGAAGCTTTCGAGCGCAATTTCGCCGCATACCAGGACTCGCGTTACGGAGTCGCCTGCGCCAATGGCACAGTGGCCCTGGAGATCGCCCTGCGCGCCGCGGGTGTGGGCTGCGGCGATGAGGTGATTGTGCCAGCGCTCACCTTTATCGCCACCTTGAGCGCGGTGCTGCAGGTCAACGCCATCCCGGTGCTGGTGGACACATTGCTCGAAAGCCAGTGCATCGACCCGGAGGCTGTGGAACAGGCAGTCACCGGGCGCACCCGGGCAATCATCCCGGTGCATTTCGGCGGGTTCGCCTGCGATATGGACCGCCTGAACGCTATCGCCCGCAAGCACAACCTGGTCGTGATCGAGGACAGCGCCCACGCCGCGGGCACGGTGCACGAAAGCGGCCGCAAGGTAGGGGCCCTGGGCGACCTGGGCACTTTCAGCTTCCAGGAAAGCAAGAACCTCACCGCGGGCGAGGGCGGCATTATCCTGACAGACAACCCCGAGCTGGCCGAAAAATGCATCCAGTACCGCAGTTGCGGCCGTCATGCCAACGAGTCCTGGTACGTGCACTACGTGATGCCGGTCAACTACCGCCTGAGCGAGTTCCTGAGCGCGATCCTGCTGCGCCAGCTCGAAAAGCTGGAGGACTGGACCCGGCGTAAAAATGAGAACGCCACGATCCTGCGAAAGAAACTGGCCCCCTCGCAGAGCCTCACCCCCTACCCCGGCGACCGGTTTACTAAAGTCAACGGGCTTTATCTCTACCTTCTGCACTACGACAGCGACTCCTGCAAGGGCCTCAGCCGCAACCGTTTTGTCGAGGCGCTCAAAGCCGAGGGCATTCCGGCGCATATCGGCTACCCCTGGCCGCTCTACCGCAACCCCATGTTCGCGGACATCCCCGAGGGCGCGGCCGGCTGCCCCTACACCTGCCCCTATTACGGGAAAAAGGTGGATATCGCCGGGATGCACCTGCCGGTGACCGAGAAAATCTGCGCCGAAACAGTTGTCATCCCGCACCAGGTGCTGCTCTCGGAGGCGAAAGACATGGACAGTATCGCCGCGGCGGTGGAGAAGATAGAGAAACACGCGGAGGAATTGCTCTGAGGCATGGATACGAAAAGCAGAATAAGGGGATAACAAGCAGGGGCGACCGGCCGGTCGCCCCTAGATTTTTGTACCCGATCCGGTTTTCTTCGCAAGTCCCTCACTCGGTCACCGTGAACTGTCCACGCAGGCGGATGTCCAGGCACGAAGCCCCCACCAGCACCTCGAAAGCTCCTGGCTCGACTGTCCAATTAAGCTCCCGGTCCAGAAGCGCCATCTCGGACGGCCCCAGGCGGAACTCCACGCGGCGCGACTGCCCAGGCTCCAGGTACACTTTCTCGAAGCCCCGCAACTGACGCCAGGGGATGACCACGCTGGTCAGCTCATCGCGCAGGTAGAGCTGCACCACCTCGGCCCCGGCGCGCTGGCCGGTGTTGGTCAGCCTAAGGCTCACGCGCAGGCTGTCGCCTGCCGGGAGAGCCTCGGGCGTGATCTCAAGGTCCGAATACCCGAAGGTGGTGTAGCTGAGGCCGTAGCCGAATTCCCAGAGCGGACGGGCGGGCTGGTCCACATAGGCCGTGCGTCCCAGGGCGAAAGCTTTGGAGGGCTTGTAATTGTAGTAGGCCGGCAACTGACCCGCCGAGTATGGCACACTGACCGGCATCCGTCCGCAGGGGTTGATCTCGCCGAAAATCGCCTCGGCCACCGCTTGGCCGCCTTTCTCTCCTGGCAGCCAGGCCTCGATTACGGCCGGTGCCTCCGCGGCCGCCTGTCGCACCGAGAGCGCCCGCCCGTTCACCAGCACCACCACCGTGGGCGTGCCGGTGGAGAGCACCGCATCCAGCAGACTGTCCTGGCGGCCGGTGAGGTCCAGACTGGCCACATCCTTGTGCTCGCCGTCCGTGCCCAGACCACCGGGGTACATGCGTTCGTTTTCGCCCAGCACCAGCACCGCCGCCTGGGAGCGGGCAGCCGCGGCGCGCGCCGCCTCGATCTCGTCCAGGCTGTCGCCGATCACGTTGCAGCCGCGCACGTAAAGCACCTCTGTGCTGTCCGCCACCAGGCCGCGGACACCCTCCAGCACTGTGGTCACGGGCTGAAGGATCACGTTCGAGATATAATCGCCCAGTTGGTTTCGCGGCTGGTCGGCGTTGGGTCCGATCACCGCGATCCGCCGCAGCCCGCGGTTCAGGGGCAGAACTCCGCCCTGATTTTTCAGAAGCACCAGGCTCTCGCGGGCCGCCCGCAGGGCCAGGTCCTGGTGTCCCCTGCAATGCACAGTCCTCAGTGCCGCCACCGAGTCAACATAAGGCTGCTCGAACAGCCCGAGCCTGAACTTGAGCGCCAGCACCCGCCGCACCGAGCGGTCGATCTGCTCCTGCAACGTCCGATCTTCCCTCGCGCTCTCGATCAGCGGCGCCATGTAGGCGTCCTCGTAGGTGATATCCACATCCACGCCCGCTGCCAGGGACATCTGTCCGGCCTGGGCCTGGTCCGCGGCCACGTGACGGTCTATCAGGGTGGAGAACCCATCCCCCTCGCTCAGGGCGATCCCTTCAAAAACCAGTTCATCCCGCAGGACATCAGTCAGCAGCCAACGCGAGGCGTGGGCCGGAACCCCGTCGATCTCGGGATAGGTGACCATGATCCCCAGCGCCCCGTTATCCCTGATCCCGGATTCCCAGGGCGGAAGGAACACCTCGCGCAGCGTGCGCTCCGAGATTTCCATCGCACCCTGCTCCAGACCGCTCACCGGCTGGCTCTGACCCGGGAAATGGCAGAGCGTGGCCACTGCCCGGTCCGGCGCGGAGATACCGCTCCCCTGCACACCCTGCACTATACTCCCGGCGATCCGGGCGCAGAGCCATGGGTCCTCGCTGTAGCCCTCCTGGTTGCGTCCCAGGCGCGGGTCGCGGTTGGGCTCCACCACCAGGGTGCAAAGGGTGTGGATTCCGACCGCGCGGGCCTCGCGGGCCGTGACAGTGTAAATCTCCCGGATCAGGTCCATGTCCCAGAGGCTGCCCAGGGATGGGCCCTCGGGAAAGACTGTCATCCCGGAGCACTGCACCCCGTGAGTGCCCTCCTCGATCTGCAGGAGCGGGATACCCAGCCGGGTCTGTTCGGTTGCGATCCGCTGGAACCGGTTGAACCGGCTCACCTGCTGGGCCGTGCCACCGTGCAGGGCCTCATTGGCCAGGTCGAAAAACCCACCCGCCGGCCCCACCGGCGCAGTCAGTGTTCCCAAGGTGAACCGCTCGCAGCCCACCAGCTTGGCCTGGGGGCTCTCGCCCAGTTGCGACACGTAGACACAGGGCATGTTGAGCTGGCCGACTTTCTCCTCAAGGCTCATTCGGGACAGCAGTGCCTCGACCCGCGATTCGAGCGGGAGAGAACGGTCGAGCCAGGGCCGTGGCGTGGCTTCAGCGGCTGCGGAGACCGTGGCCGGTCCCAGGGACAGTGCCGTCAGGAGCGGGAAAAGCAGGCTGCGTAAAGATTTCATCGATCTGGCTCTCCCTTGCGCCGTGACAGTGATTCGGGCCGGGCAACACACGGCCGCCGGATCAATAACGGTATCCCCGGTCCGGGTTGGCCGGGTAGTCCCTGAGTTCGCCCAGCAGCTCGTGCAAGCTGACCAGGGCCTCCAGACTCATGCGCTCACCGGCCCCGACCGCCGCGCGGGTGGCGTTGTCATTGGCACCGTAGCCGCCGGTGACCGCTGCCTCCAGCGGCGGGAAATAGCCGAAAGATCCCTCGGTGTAGGCGGCCACAATCAGGAACGGCACCGGGGATTTGCGACGGATATCGCCCTGGAACTTCGAGAAAAACTCGCCCGGCAGCCCGACAAACCCGATCTCCGGGGTAAGCAGGGCTACATCCAGTGGCAACTCCATCACTCCTTTCCGGGCCAGGGAGCTGTCCGGGCTGGCCTGGGCCGTGCTGTCGGCCTGGTGGGCCTGCCAGTGCTCCAGGTCCCAGCGCCAGGGGCAGGGGAAATACTTGCGCGAGGAGTTGACAGCCAGCGGGCTTTCGCAGGCTTTGGTGCTGATCTGGCCGGACACGCGCAGAACCTCGGCGGCCAGGGCGCCCCCCACCTCCTCCAGTCTGGGCAGAGGATCATCCACCGAGTGGGAGTAGTAGGGATTGAGGTCGCCCGGGCAGCCGTTGAAAAAGACACAGAGCGGATTGCCCGGCAGGCCGGCTGCCACCTTGCGGTAGAGCACACCCGGGAAATCGGCCGAGTAGGCGAGGTTCTTGTTGGAGGCGCCGAAAATCACCGGGTGGCAGGCGTAGTTGACCAGGATCGCCAGGGGCTGGCCGTTGTCCAGACGGTCGAGGCGGACCACCGCCACCGTGGGGTCGGCCGGTCCGAGAGGTTTCTTCTCGTGGTTGCTCCAGATCATCTCCACCCGGCCATCCGGCTGGGGCTGTATCCGCTTGTAGGTCAGGTCCACCGCGCCCTGTCCCGAGCCGACCGCCACCGGGGTCATGGCGGCGACCGCCGCGGCCACGGCCTCGATGGTCTGGCTGCAGATCATCCGCTCGTGGGGAAGCATGTCCTTGATGCTCTGGCCGGGGGGAAGTTGCGGGTCCCTGAAAATCGACGGTCCGGAATGGGTGTGCGTGCTGCTGAAAAACACCTCGCTCATCCCGGTGCGGGCCCGGATGCTGTCGCGCAGCTCGGCATTGACCTGACGGTTGAACGGGAAAAGAAGATCGTAGCAGACCAGGACCAGATTTTTCTCGCCAGAGCGCAGGGCCAGTGCCCGCACGTGGATCGAGTCCAGCACCCCGTGGGAGACCCGGTTGGTGAACCCTGACATGGCCAGGCCGGGCTCGGGAGTGATATCCCGCTGGGCCACCCCCGCCTCAAGCGCCAGCGCGCCCGCGGCCAGACCCAGAGTGAGCAGAGCAGTCTGAACAGCGATCAATGCCTTCTGCATTATTTCCTCCCTGTCCGTGCCTTTTCAGTGTAGGACTGCGGAGAACTTGATTCTACAGTGCCCTATCATATGGTTCAATCAACTCTAACACCCCTGGATTGCGAGGGCAAGACAGTCCTCGGGCATTATGTGCGGCGCATCGGGCACGGCCCTCTTGAGCTGAAGGCCGTCTGTGATTAGAATAGAGTCCCCGGGCGCAGGGCAGCTCTGCCCGGCCCGGTTGTGAGCAGAACATATTAAAAAGGATAGAGCCTGAAAGCAGCCGTGATCGGCCCGCTCTGCCGGGACACGAACATAGTGGCGGGCCAAGCCCATATCCGCTGCGGCGGGGTGACCTACTACGCCGGAGCGGCCCTGGCCCGCCTGGGGGTGGAAACCACGGTTCTGGGCGCCTGCCTCGGCGGCAACCCGCCCTGGCCGGACATTCAAGGCGCGCGCCTGACACGTCTGCCGGCCGCGGGCACGCTCGAATTTGTCAACGAGTACCCGCAGGCAGACCTCTCGGCCCGCACCCAGAGGGCGACCGCCCACGACAACCGGATCGGGCCGAGCGAGCTTGAGGGGCCGCTTCCAAGCGGCCTGGATTTTGTGGTCCTCGGCCCGTTGTTCCACGACAATTTTGAGCCGGAAACCGCAGCCTGGCTGGCCCTGAAGTACAAAGTCGCCCTGGCGGCCCAGGGCCTGATCCGTCACCTGGAGCGGGATAAAGTGGTCTGGCGCAATCCGGGGCGCGTGATTGGCTTCCTGCCCCACTGCGAGTGGGTGGCCCTGGATGAGGCCGAGCTGGCATTTATCAGCGGCGAGGCGGACCTGGAGTCTGGCGCGCGGCGTCTGATCGCCTCAGGAGCTGGCAACGTGCTTGTCACCCGGGCCGAAAGGGGTTCCGTGCTGGTCCTGCGCGAGGGGATTTTCCACATCCCGGCTTTCCCGCCCGCACTCAGCGCCGATCCCACCGGGGCTGGCGACACCTACCTGGCCGCGTTCCTGCGCGCGGCCGGGCTGTTCGATTCACCCAGGCAACAGGGCGAGTTCGCTGCCCTGGCCGCCACGCTCTGCATCGAGCGCGAGGGGGCTTTCGACTCCAGCCTGGAGACAGTGCTGGAAAGACTGAAAGCTTTTAAACCCCAACTGGACGAATGAGAGGTTCGGTGCATTAATCCAGCTATAAATACAAAAAGCCCCGGAATTTATCTCCGGGGCTTTCTCGTTTCTGCTATGCCAACAGGCTGCTCAGCGGTGCTTGCTCACCAGGTCGCCGAACGCGCCCAGAAGGGAGTACTTATTGAGCCAGGTGGTGTAGATGATACCGAGCGCGCCCTCGGTGCGGTCGAGGCTCTCCAGCCAGCCCTCCACGTTCTTCAGGTCGTCGGCGTCGTAGTAGCCCGCGGCCAGGGTGCGGAACCCCAGACGGCTGAAATGCTCCAGGCTCTGGTCGCGCTTGCGGCCGTGCCAGCAGACCATTATCAGGTCCTTGGGAATGTACTCCCACGCACCGTTGAAATCGCCATCCACCAGGTAGTAATAGTCCCGCTTGTCGGCGTTGTGGTTGGGATCGAACATGTCGGACCAGATATAAAGCTCGGCGTTGGGGTTGACCTCGCGGATAGTCCGGGCCTGCCAGGTGACGGTCTCGCCCAGAAGACGGGCCGGGGTGAGGCCTTTGGCGCGGCAGGCCTCACAGGAGCCGAACATGCGCACCTCATCCGTGTTAAGGAAATACTTGTTCCCGCCGAACACCCGCTGGAACAGTTTCGCCTGCTTGCGCCAGATCTCGCGCACCGCGGGCTCGCTTACACAGACAGGTGTCTGGCCCTGGTAGACCACCGCGCCATGGTAGAAATCCACCCGCAGACGCTCGCCGGCTTTGATCCGGCTGCCGGGCAGAAGGTCTATCTGCGGGCCGTCGTGGTCGAACATGAAATTGAGCTGGATGTCCTCAACCCGGGCGTAGTCGCGTCCTTCTTCATAAACCACCCCGCTGTCTTCTCCGCGCACCGTAAGCGGGCAGCCCGGGCGGCGCAGGAGGTTGGTCAGGGCTACCTCCTCCAGCTTGATTTCATCCAGCCAGAACCTTCCGGTCTTGCTGCCGTAGACTCCCAGGGCGATTTTCACCTTGTGCGCACCCTTGCTGTTAAACCCGTCGAAAAACTGTCTCCAGCCGGTATTGGACGGCACCTGCGGGTCGAAGAAAGTCAGGCGGCGGCCGTTCTCATCTGTCACCTCCACCCGGAACCGTCCGCTGCCGAACGGATTGTTCGGGTCGAGGCCCTCGGTCTTGACCCAGTAGCTGATCCGGTATAGCCGTCCCGGCTGGACTTCCACCTCCTGCCAGACATGGGCGTCGTCTTTCTGCTGACCGTATTTCTCGAAACGCAGCGCGACAGCCCCGTCGTGGTGCTCCTTCGTGTCCGGAAAAGCCACCGGCTGCTGCGGGTACGGGACACTGAACCCCTCCACCGCGTTGCCGCTGTATTTCTCGAACGAGCCGTTGACGAGCATTACCGACGGGTCGGGCACGAGCACGGCCTTGTTCCCCTGAGCCACGAACAGCGCGTTTTTCACCGGCAGACCCTCGGCCAGGTTCTTGTCGTGGCAGAGCATGAACGCATCGTAGCCCACGCTCATCACCTCCGGAATAATCTCCAGGTTGTAGTCGGCGGCGATCTGACGGAGGCTGGCGATGGTCTTGAACGTGTAGGGCGAGTCCAGGTCCAATCGGTCCATGGCCCCGGACAGGACTATCCCGTTGATCCCGTGGGCGGCGCAGGTCTTGGCTATCTCGCGGAACTTGTCCACCACGTCCGGCTCGAACTGCTCACACATCACGAAAACCCAGCGGCAGGGCAGCTCTTTCGCGGCCAGCGGCAGGCTGAGCCATAGAGTCAAGACCAGGGCGGTAAGAACAGATATCGTTTTCGACTGCATCGGCACTCCCCCGGGGTTCGGTTGTCGGTTTATCCGGAGCATTCAACGCTCCGGCGGCTTTCGAAAAATCTTGTGGCGCGGCGAAGAAGGTTGTAATAATACGGAGGTTGGTTTCTTTTCAAAACAAATTAAGACCGTCACGCAAATATTCAAGAGAATAATTCTGCCTGCCACCCCGCAGCGCCCGGTCTGGGCCAAGGAGGAGCAATGTTCGACGCGCGGATTCGACCTGTCCTGACATTCCTTTACCTGAGTTTGGCAGCGCTCCTTTCCGTCTGCGGCGCGGCCCAAGCCCGGACCATGTACGTGGCCCCCAACGGCGACGACAAGGCCGACTCCACCAACGGGGCCGTGTTCCGCAGCCTGGCCGTGGCGGTCGAAAAAGTCTGGGGCGGCGACACCCTGATAATCCGCAACGGGTTCTACGAGGGCGGGGTGTTCATCCGCAGGGGCTGCAAGCCGGAGGCCCCGCTGGTCATAAAGGGCGAGAGCCGCTATGCCATCGTCCTGGGCAGCGGCGAGCGTCAGGACGGGATCACCCTGTCCGACTGCCGCAACGTGATCCTGGACGGGGTCAACGTGACCCGCGCCCGCCGCGCGGGAATCGTGCTCGACCACTGCCGTTTCGTCAGCGTACGCAACTGCGTGAGCTACAACAACGCCCGCTGGGGTATTTTCACCGACCACACCTCCGATTTCCGCCTGTTGGACAACGAGTGCTTCGGTTCGCAACTGGAGCATGGAATCTACCACAGCAACAGCGGGGATGATTTCGTCATCCGTGGCAACTACCTGCACCACAACTCCGGCTGTGGAATCCACATGAACGGCGACCCGGAGTACGGCGGCGACGGGGTGATCTCGCGCGGGATAATCGAGCGCAATATCTGCCAGGCGAACGGCTGTGCCCTGGGCGGAGCCGGGATCAACATGACCCACGTGCAGGATGTGATCGTGCGCAACAATGTACTCTGGAACAACCTGGCCGGCGGGATCACGTTCTACCAGGACTCCGGCACCCGCGAGCAGAGCTCCAAGCGCGCCCTGATCACCGGCAACACGGTGGTATACGCCGAGGGGCAGGGCCGCAGCGGGGTGAAAATCCTGCCCACCAGCGAGAAAGTGCTGATCTGCAACAACATCTTTGTCTCGGGAGGAAAGCGCGGCTGCGTGGAGGTCTACGCCGAGAACCTGCCCAGCGTGCTTAGCGACAACAACCTGTTCTGGGGCGTGGATGCCTCCCAGATCATGGACATGGACGAAAGGCCGGAGAAGTACGGCGCCAGGCTGTTGAGCCTCGATTTCTGGCGTAAGACCACGGGTAACGACACACATTCGAACGTGGCCGACCCGGAATTCGTCGCGCGGGCCTATGGCGATTTCCATCTGGCCAAGGGCTCACCCGCAGCAGGCGCCGGGATGAGCCTGTCCGAGATCAAAAAACGCCTCACCGCCCTGGGTGGCTACGAGTGGACTCTCGAGCAACTGGGCAAGCTGCCGGATGACGACTATGACGGGAAAGCCAGGCCCGCGGCCAAGGGACGCTCAGCCGGGGCGTTCGAGCCGTCGGAATGAGACGGTGACAATCAAAAGGAGAAAGCGGCAATGATGAGTCTGGGCTTGTGCACGATGAGTTTCCCGAAAAACACGCCTGAGCAGGTGCTGGATATTGTCAAAGGCAGCCGGGTTAAAGTGCTGGAATGGTCGGGACGGGACTACCACCTGCCCCCCTCCTCCACGGAGCGGCGCGTCCGCGAGCTGGCCGGGCGCTGCGCGGATATTGGTATCGCTACACCCAGCTACGGCTCTTATTTCAATGTCTACGCCCAGGATGAGGCTGAGTTCTCCCGCGTGCTGGATGTCACCTGTGCCCTGGGGGCGGACACGGTGCGGGTCTGGTCGGGTGACTGGGATGACCCGGGCGAGATGAGCGGAATGAGCGACGAGCAGATCTCACGCCTGGCCGCAAATGCCGCCAGGTTCGGCGAGATGGCCATCCTGCGCGGGGTTAAACTGGCTTTCGAGTACCACCTCCACTACCCCACCTGCGGTGCAGCCGAGGTGCTGCGCGTGATCCGCGAGGCCAGCCATCCCAACGTGCAGACATATTTCCAGATGCTGACTGAGACCCGCCGCAGCGTGGCCCAGAACCTGGCCGACCTGGTGGCGGTCTGGCCGCACCTGGTCAACGTGCACGTGCATTATTTCGAGGACGAGGACCTTCTGCCCCTGAGCCGCGGGGCGCATATCTGGCACCCGCTTCTGGAACGCCTGGCCAGCCTGGGCTACACCGGGCCGCTCTATCTGGAGTACTACCGCGACTACACTCCGGAGCTTATGCAGGCGGACCTGGATTTCCTGGAACAGGAACTCAAGGCGCGGGCCTGAACTTAAACCGCATGTCCGACTCATACACTCGAGGGGGCGCAGAGAGAGAGAGAGAGACGGTTGTCTCTGCGCCCCTTCGGCACTTCCCTGTCCCGCTGCATTCTTTGCATCCAGAATCAGTTACAACTGCGTATCACCGCTCCGGCGTGCGGATTTTTTATCTGACTTTTCCAGCTCCTGGCTTATATTGTGCCTCGTGAAATACCAAACAAGGAGCCTGAAATGGACAGCCGGATCACACGACGGAATTTCATTCGCTTTTCCTCCGGCGCGGCCCTGGCGGCGGCCCTGCCCTCCCCCGGGACAGCCGCCTCAGCCCCGGAGCATAAACCGGGCGGGCCGAAAGTGGTGCGCGTGCACTCCTCCAAAGCCACCCGTCCCTGGGACTACAGCCGCAACGCCCCCTGGGACCATACCGTGGAGCAGGGGGACGGCAACCCGGGTAAGATCGCCGAACGCTACTACGACTATATCGACGAGGCCGAGGTGCAGCGCATGCTTGAGCTGGCCCTGGCCGAGCTGACCGGCGCCGGCTCGGCTGCGGAGGCCTGGCGCGCTCTTCTGCCGGGGGTAGCCGCTGGGCAGAAAATCACGCTCAAGCTGAATCTCAACAACGCCTCGTTCGACCCGGAGGTGACCACCAACCGCATGGACCAGAGTATGCCCCTGGTGAACGCGGTCCTGGCCGGGCTGGTGGAGGGAGCGGGGCTGACAGACGGGGATATAACCCTTCTGGATGCCTCGCGCTGGTTCCACCCCCGGATCATGAAAGAGCGCTGCCGTTATGCCGGGGTGAACTGGGTCGACTCCACGGGCAAGGAGCGCTGGGACGACGCCGAGAAAGTCGAGTTCACCCGCGATCAGCCCAGCCCGGGCGGCGACTACCGACTGCCCAAAGCCTACACCCAGGCCGACCATATCCTCAACCTCTGCCTGATGAAAAACCACGGCTGCGGGATCACCGGCGCACTGAAAAACCATTTCGGCTCTGTCCCCACCCCTAAGAATTTCCACGAGGGCCTGGGCGACCGCACCTGCATCGCCGACCTGTGCAACAGCCCAAGCATCCGGACCAAGGTCCGGCTGAACATAGCGGACGCCCTGTTCGCCAACTGGCATAACAACGTCTGGGCCCCGCGTCCCTGGCTCACTTTTCCGGAGCAATCGCCCAACTCGCTCCTGCTGTCCACCGACCCGGTGGCCCTGGACTCGGTAATGCTGGACCATATCGCCGCCGAGGTGGCGGCCCAGGGCGACAACGCGCCCCAGTGGGTCCGCGACGGCCTGGAGCACCACACGTTCCTTCAGCACGCCATGGAGCTGCACAAACTGGGTGTGCACGAGCACAGGCCGTACCGGCGGATAGACTACCGTGAGCTGGAAGCCTGAACTGAGTGACTGATCGCGCTGCCGACGGAGGTAAGACCGGAATGCTGAAAATGATACTTTGCTTATGCCTGGGCTTGTGCCTGGCCGCAGGGAGTCTGACCGCCGCCGGACCGGACAGCCTCAAGCTTGAAATCTCTTTCGGCCAGGACCCGGCGGTCTACGAGGAAAGCGACTACGGCGAGGCGCCCCAGGTGGCGATCTGGCTGCTGGATTCCCTGAGCGGCCAGGTTAAAACCGTGTATGTGACCTACCGCACGGCCAGCGGTGATTTCTACGGCAAGACCGAGTGCCCGGTCTCCCTTCCGGTCTGGATCGCGGCCTGGCGCCGCGAGACCGGGAGGACCGATTTCCCCACCCTGCGCGACAAGGCCGCCGAGGCCATAACCCGGTCCACCAGCCAGGATGGACAGGTGCACGCCGAGACAAAAGTCGCCGCCGGACGGCGCTACCTGTGCTATATCGAGATGAACGTGGCCGGCGATTTCAACACGGCGTATCCGCTCGAACGTCAGGACGGCACACTGGACAACCACGGCAACGGTCAGCCCTCGCTGATCTTCTGCGCCGCGCTCACCGCCGCGGAGGGGGCCAAGGCCGCGCCCGCCCAGATCGGCCGCACAGAGCAGTTCGGCTACACTGGAGAGATCATCCACGATCTTGAGGGTCTGGACAGCGCCCTCAAATGCCTGACCAATCTCAGCGTGACCTGCAGCGCCAACTGAACCGGAAAAGGAGCGCAGAGAGGAATGGACATGTCAGCGTTGAAACGCCGGGAATTTATCGGCCGCACGGGCACGGCCGCTCTTGGGCTGGCCCTGGGCGGCGCTCTCGGACCTTTGGCCGCTCAGGAGTCCGGCCGTCCGGTCCGGGTGGGTTTTATCGGCCTGGGCAGCCGCGGCACCGTTCTTCTGCGCCTGGCCCTGATGCTGGAGGGCGTGGAGGTCCCGGCGATCTGCGACATCAAGGAAACCGCCGCCGGGCGAGCCGGGCGGCTGGTGGAGCGCCGGGGGTTCAAGCCGCCGGAGCTTTACACCCGCGGACCCGAGGACTACAAGCGCATGATCGAGAAGAGCGGCCTGGATGCGGTGGTCTGCGCCACGCCCCGTGAGTGGCACACCCCGATGATGGTCGAGGCGATGAAGGCCGGGATGTACGCCGGAGTGGAGGTCCCGGCCGGAGTGACCGTGGATGAGTGCTGGCAACTGGTCGAAACCAGCGAGCAGACCGGCGTGCCCTGCATGATGTTAGAGAACTACTGCTACTTTCAGAACGTGATGATGATCCTCAACCTTCTGGACCAGGGCCTGTTCGGCGACATGGTCCACAGCGAGGTGGGCTACCAGAAGGATGAGCGCTTCCTGCAGATCGGCCCGGGCGGCGAGATCGATGACGCGTATGGAATCCTCCGCCGCGACACCAACGGCAACCTCTACCCCACCCACGCCGTGGGCCCGGCCGCCTGGTCGATGAAAGTCAACCGCGGAGACCGTTTCGATTTCATCGTCTCGGTCTCCAGCCGCAGCGCCAACATGCACGAGTACCTGGTCCGGCAGTTTGGACCCGACCACCCGGCGGCCAAGGTGGTGTTCAAGAACGGGGATGTCAACACGTCGATCATCCGCACCAAGAAAGGCCGCACGATCACGGTCTATTTCGACACACAGACCCCGCGGCCCTGGGACCCGATCCTGAGGTTCGAAAGCTCCAAGGGCGTGTTCATGGGCAGCGTGGACCGTATATACGTAGAGGGGATCAGCCCGGACAACCGGATTTGGGAGGACGCCAACCCCTATTACGAGAAATACGCCCACCCGCTGTGGAAGAAATACGGAGGGCAGGATATCCAGCTCGGCCGCGGGGTGTGCGAGTACCTGGTCATGCACCAGTTCCTGCAGGCCGTGCGCCGCAAGGCCGAGACCCCGCTCAACGTTTACGACGCCGCGGCCTGGAGCTCGATCCTCGAACTGTCGCGTGAATCGGTGTCCAAGGGCAGTCAGCCGGTGGAGTTCCCGGATTTCAGCCGCGGCAAGTGGGAGACAGAGCGAGAAAGAATTTATTATCTCGATTGAATTCGAGTCCCAACCTGCTGCCAGAAGCCGGGGGAAATTCTCCCGGCTTTTTCCTTTTATGGATTCCAGCCTGAAAATCAGGCCCTATTTAGCCTCTTTTCAATGGACTTTGAGTCTTTATTTCAAGCTGAATGTAAAAAAAACGTAACAAACACTTGATTATTTTCTGTTTATATGATCTAATAATCCTCAGACCGTGAGTTTTGCGGGAATTTCCATTTTTACGGCTCCAGTGACCTGCCCTCCGTGGCGGACAAGCAGGCTGGGCCGGCCGTATGGTAGAGAAGCGGGAGGTAATCGATGATCAGAACCACAACCCTGGCCAATCGCCGCCACGAGGAGCGCGAGCCGTTCACCACCGAGGCGGAAATCTACCTGGAATCCAGTGTTTTCAGGGCCCGTCTGGTGGATGTGTCCGACGGTGGAGTGCGTTTTGCCGTGCCCAAGGCTATCAATGTGCACGTGCGTTTCAAGATAGGCGAAAAGCGGATCAGCCGGAACGCACAACTGATCTGGTGCGGACGGAATACGGAGGACGGGCTGGATTACGGTTTCACGTTCATCCAGGAGGAATAGGACTCAAAATGCCGACCGGGCCGGTCTCGCGTCGCACGTTTATCCAGGCCGCCGTTCTGGGAGCGGCCTCGACTGCAATGGGTGCGTTCCCGGACGCCGGCCAGAACGCCCCGGAGTTGATCCTGGGCGGGCCTCTGCCCGGCAAGCCATCCAGTCCGGAAAGCTGGATCGGCGCCCTGCGCGAGCTGGGCTACCGCGCGGCTTTCTGCCCGCTGGAGCCGCAGTCGGATGACAAGACTGTCCGCAGTTACGAGGAGGCGGCCCGCAAGGCCGGAATAGTGATCGCCGAGGTCGGCGCCTGGAGCAACCCCCTCAGCCCGGATGACACGGAGCGCGCCAAGGCCCTGGAGACCTGCCGTCTGAGCCTCGACCTGGCCGACCGGATCGGCGCCCGCTGCTGCGTGAACATCAGCGGCTCGCGCGGCAAGGTCTGGGACGGCCCCGACCCGGCCAACCTGACCCGCTCCACCTTCGAGATGATAGTCGACTCCTGCCGCTCGATAATCGATGCAGTACACCCCGCGCGCACATTCTTCACTCTTGAAACCATGCCCTGGATGTACCCCGATTCTCCGGACTCCTACCTCGATCT
The DNA here is from genome assembly GCA_964386505.1 of uncultured Gemmatimonadales bacterium. Taxonomy (GTDB): domain Bacteria; phylum Gemmatimonadota; class Glassbacteria; order GWA2-58-10; family GWA2-58-10; genus JAJFUG01. The sequence goes on along the minus strand of CAYLSM010000032.1, from coordinate 8,110 downwards.
GATAAAAGCGATTGACCGCAAGGCGTTCGCCGCCCATCTCGACCCGGTCAATCTGGTCTGCAGCCCGCAGCGTTATTTCGGCAACGGCGACCTGATACGCGAGTGTTTCGACAAGCTGGGTCCCTGGATCAAAAGCTGCCACGCCAAGGACATTCAACTCCGCAACAGTCTCACCACCCACCTGGACGAGGTTGCTGCCGGCGAGGGCGGTCTGGACTGGCCCGCCTATCTGACCGAGTTGAAAAAGATGCCCGATGTGCCTCTGATGCTGGAGCACCTCAAGACCCCGGCCGAGTTTGCCCGGGCGGCCGCCTATGTCCGTGACCTGGCGCGCAAAGTCGGGTTCGAGGTCGACTGACACCGTAGCATCCTCCTCCATATTGCTCCAAGCCTTCCGCCGTGCCCCCCCCCGCGCGTTGACAAATGTCCGCCCGAAAGTTAACTTTCCCTGTGTCCATCTCATTAACCTGCCGCGAAAGGAGACCCGCGCCGAGCACACCCGATTCATACAGCCCGCTTGACGCCTGTGCTTGCAAGGGAAGTCGGGTAACCAGGCCCGCGCTGACGTGCAGCCGTGGGGAGCATCCAAAGGCCGGCCGGCCACTGTCCTCGCAGAAAGAGGATGGGAAGGCCCGTCGAACACGCCGCTCCCGCAGCCGGAAAACCTTGGGTCCAGGCGAGACCACTCAACCTTTTCACGACTAAAAGGCGAAGAGCATGCGTTTTCCAAAATCTTTCCCAGTTGCCTTCCTGGCTTTCTCCCTTACTGTCTCAAGCTCCATCCTCGCCCAGGAAAACTCCGATCTCGGCACGGTGATCGTAACCGCAGCCAAGCACCAGACCGAGTTGCGCCAGGCCAGCACTACCACCACGGTGATCACACGCCAGGAGATAGTGACCCGCGGCTGGCAGGACTCGGACGAGGCCCTGCGCTCGATCCTCAGTTTCGATATCACCCAGGCCGGCGGCCCCGGAGGGATCAGCGCCCCCCAGATGCGGGGGCTTCCCGGACGGTTCATGGTGGTGATGATCGACGGGGTGCGGGTCAACGACCCGTCGGATGCCAACGGCGGGGCGGGCAGCATTTTCAGCCACATCCCCACGGCCGACATCGAGCGGATCGAGGTGGTGCGCGGTCCCCAGAGCCCGCTCTACGGCTCCAACGCCGCCAGCGGCGTGATCAACATCATCACGCGGCGCGGCCAGGGCAAGCCCTCGCTGGGTCTATCTTACCAGGGCGGCTCACTTAACAGCCACCGGGTTGACGCCAGCTATTCCGGTGAAAGCCGCGGTTTCGACTGGCGTCTGAATCAGGATGTGATTGCCACGGACGGGGTGATCGATAAGGAATTCTACCGGAACTATTCCACCGGAATCAAGCTGGGCTATGGTGATGCCGCCAGTCTGCGCTGGGAAAGCGCGGCCTCTTTCACCCGCGCGCGCCAGAATTTCGCCGATTTCAACGAGAACTACGACAGCCAGTACGGGGGAGCGTTCTGGTCGGCGCAGACCCCCGACCCGCACCAGGAGTCCAAGGTCGACTATTTCAGTCTGGGCGAGAAGGTGAGCCACGCCCTGCGCGAGAACTGGAAACACGAGCTCAGTTTCGGCCTCTCCGGCCGCAGCCGTCACACCCAGGACCCGAACGACGGTCTGTTGGGCTACATGCGCTCTCCTTACGACGGGTTCACGCTGGACTGGGCCAACTATTACGACCAGGGTGCGCAGGTGCCGGTCTACGACACTCCCTATGGCGCCGAGGACTACCGCTACCGCGGCACCAACTACGACCTGGATTACCGTCACACCCTGGCCCTGAGCGGCGAGAAGGCCACCGACATCCTGACTGCCGGGACCGAGTACCTCTACCAGAGCTATCGTCAGGGCGGCACCTACGGTTACCTCTCGGACCATCTCAGCCTGACAAGCCTGTACCTGAACAACCAGACCCTGCTGGCAGGTGAGGCGCTGTGCGTGAACGCCGGCCTGCGCTACGACAGCCAGGACCGCAGCGGCTCCAGCAGCACCGGCATGCTGGGCGCGGCCTGGGATATCCGCAGGCTGGGGATCATCCTGCGCGGCAACTACGGCTCGGCGTTCCGCGCGCCCTCGGTCTACGAGCTGTTCAGCCCCACCAACGGCAACGCCGACCTGGAGGCCGAAACCAGCATCACCGGCGAACTGGGCGTGGAAAAGTACATGGCCGGGGGACGCTGCCGGGTCGGCTTGAGCTGGTGGCATACCGAGGTGGAGGACGCCATTGTCTGGGTGCTGAAGGACCCGGCCACCTACTCCGGCCAGTACCGCAATTTCGACAAGCTGAACAGCCGCGGCGTGGAGTTCGAGTTCAAGGCGCATCCTCTGCCCCAGTGGCAGGGCTCGTTCAACTACACCTACACCGAGAGCTGGAAGTACGACAAGAGCGCCGATCTCTGGAGCCGCAATATCCAGCTCCCGCGCAACAAGTTCAACCTGAACCTCACCTGGCTGCACCCGAAAGGCGGCTCGGTCAGCCTGGACGGGTACTGGGTGGACGGCTCGCGCCTGCGCTGGAACGGTCTCGAGAAGGTGGACAGCTATTTCAAGCTCGACCTGACCGGCCGCTGCCCGCTCGGGCGCGGGTTCACCGGCAGCCTGGCCCTGCGCAACGTGCTGGATGAGGACTATTTCGAGAGCCTGGGCTACCGTGAGGCCGGTTTCCAGGCATACGCCGGGCTGGAATTCAGGCGCTGAAAACCCTTTCCGGGTGCTCCTACCGACGGGTGGAGCACCCGGAGGATTAACGAATGAACCGTCTGCGCCGACAATACGAACGCTACGCCCTCTACGCGCTGCTGCTCTCCAGCGCTCTGCACCTTCTGCTGGCTTTTACTCCGGCATCTTTCGGTGCGTGGGTCTTCGGAGTCAAGGAAAGCGCCAGCCGTGCGCTGCCCAGCCTTGAGCTGATCGAGCTGGCCCCGGAGCCGTCACCAGAGTTCGCGGAGCGGCCGCCCGCTCCTCCTGCCGCGGGCGGGAGCCGGGTGATCGCTCCGCCGCCGCCCGTGCCCAGGCTGTCCGCCCAGGCGGCGGACAGCAGCCCCTTGTCCGTGGTCGCACTGCCCAGCCAGTCCGGCCCGCCGCCCGCGCTCGACCTTCCCCTGTCTCCAGACCCGCCCGGCGAGGCTGAGCCGCAGTTCAACGCCGACTCGGCGCGCGCCCTGAACGGTTACCTTCTGGGCCTCTACACCCGGATCGAGCGGGAACGCCGTTACCCGGAGAGCTGCCGCCGCCTGGGCCAGCAGGGTGAGGTGGGCCTGAGTTTCGCCATCGCGCCGGACGGCAGCCTGACAGGCGAGGTCAGCCTTTCCGCGCCCTGCCGCTATGCCGCCCTGAACCGCGCCGCCGCCGACTGTATCCGCCGCTCGGCCCCGTTCCCGCCCCTGCCCTCTTTCGTGCACGACAGCAGCCTGGGCCTCAACCTGCGCGTCCGCTTCGACCTTCAGGACTGAGCCGCCGATTCCGGTTGACAGCTCCGGCCGCAGGGCCTACCTTATCTGTCACCCTGACATTGGCATCGATTCTCACTCAACTCATAATTGCAATAACTTCTCAGTGGAGGGGTCCATGGGCAGCAGGCTCGGCGTGGGATTCATCGGGACCGGTTTCATCACCAATTTCCACATACGCTCCTGGCAGGGCGTGAGGGATGCCGATATCGTGGCCCTGGTGGGCCGCACCCCGGAGCGCGCCCAGGCGACAGCCGAGAATTGCCGACGCTGCCGGGTGGGCGACCCCACGGTCTACGCCACTATCAGCGAGATGGTGGCCGATCCGCGGGTGGACGCTATCTGGGTCTGCGGGCCGAACTACCTGCGTGTGCCTATGATCGAGGAGATCGCCGCCACTATCAAGAGCGGCAAGGGCAAACTGCGCGGGATCGCGATTGAAAAGCCCCTGGCGCGCAACGTGCGCGAGGCCGAGCGGGTGGTGGAGCTGATAAAAGAGACCGGTATCCTGCATGGATACCTGGAGGACCAGTGTTTCAGCCCTACGGTGGTGCGCGGCCGCGATATCCTGTGGCGGCGCGGCGCGGCCCTGGCCGGCCCGCCCTACCTGGCCCGTTGCGCCGAGGAGCATTCGGGGCCGCACGAGCCCTGGTTCTGGATGGGCAAGACCGGCGGCGGCGGCGTGCTTAACGACATGCTCTGCCACTCGGTCGAGGTGGCCCGCCTTCTGCTGCGCGACCCCTCAAAGCCCAAGGATTCGCTCAAGCCCGTGGCAGTGAGCGCAGAGATCGGCTGCCTCAAGTGGAGCCGCCCGGAGTACGCCGCTATTCTGAGCCAGCGCAGCGGCGGCCAGGTGGACTACATCCGCCATCCTGCCGAGGACTACGCCCGCGCCACTGTGACTTTCCAGGGGGATGACGGACGGATCGCGGCGGGAGAGGTGACCACGAGCTGGTGTTTCGTGGGGGCGGGCCTGCGCCTGACCTATGAGGTGATGGGTCCGGAATACTCGCTCAACTCATCGAGCCTCAACAGCGAGCTGTCAGTGTTTTTCAGCCGCAACGTGAAAGGCGAGGCCGGCGAGGACCTGGTGGAAAAGCAGAACGCGGAGCAGGGCCTGATGCCCGTGGTGCCTGCCGAGGAGGTTATCTACGGCTACACCGACCAGAACCGTCACATGGTCCAGGCTTTCCTGGACGGCCGTCAGCCGGCCGAGGACCTGGAGGACGGCCTTCTGGTGACCAAGCTCCTGATGACCGCCTACATGTCGGCCGAGCAGGGCCGCAAGCTGGATTTCGCCCCGGCGGGGCTGACCGACTTTGTCCCGGCCGTGGCCCGCGGCGACTGGCAGCCGGGTCAACTGGCCCAGGGGCACAAGGTTTGAGTCGCGGCATTTAATTAGAATTATTAAAACGATAGGGGCACGGCGCGCCGTGCCCTTTTTATTTGGATAAATCCCCCCTGGCCCCCCTTTGCTAAAGGGGGTAATCTTCACCCAACATTTATCGCAAGCGCTTCCCCCTTTGACAAAGGGGGGATCGAGGGGGATTTGTTCTTATCGATAGAGCACGGCGCGCCGTGCCTCTGGTATCCGAATCACGGACGACACGGATAACGGCGGATGCCACTGCTAAAGGCAAGGGGAAAGTGTTTTTGCTCCCCTCTTGAGAGGGGTGGCGGCGCAGCCGCCGGGGTGTGTAGCGGTTGAGACAAGCTAAAAGGGCACGGGCGAACACGAGGTTCGCCCGTGCGAAATCGATTCAACCCTTTGCATGGATTTCCCCCCTCACCCCAGCCCGAGCTTGGCATTGAACTCGTCCAGGCGCCTGCCCGTGAGCGGGCACCCGCCACCGGCCAGCATCGCCCGCACAGCCTCCACCTCGCTGCGGGACAGGTTCGCCCCGCCCAGCACGTGCTCCTCGAACGACTCCCAGGCCAATGGGGCCACAGCCCTGGTGATCGTGGCCAGGGCCTCGGCGTACTGACGGATTTCCCACTGGGCGTGCTTGTCCAGGCGCAGGGCCAGGAAATGGAACAGGTTGTTCAGGTCGATCTGCCAGTACCACTCCGTGTAGAGCGACAGGGGAAGGTTGATCCGGGCCAGCTCCCGGCTGACCCCATCGTCCAGCATCCGCCTGTACCCCGAGAAAACCGCCTCCTGCTCGCGCAGGATCGACTCCACCGCGCTCCGGCGCACCTCGGGCGGAAGCGAGCCGCCCTCCTGGCTCGCCTGCTTGTTGACCGTGTCCTGGGGCAGCACGCGCTCGGGATCGGGCACGTAGAACTCGTCTTTCATCTCGCTGTAGCGTCCCGAAATCTCGTTCAGCCGGGCGGTGCGGTGACGGACCCACTGGCGGGCCACGAAGATTGGCATCTTGGCGTGCACCGTGATTATCACCTGCTCGAACGGCGAGGTGTGACGGTTCCGCATCAGGTAATCGATCAGGCCCTTGTCCTCGCGCACCGTGCGTGTGCCCGCACCGTACGAAACCCGCGCCGACTGCACGATCCGCGCATCCGAGCCCAGGTAGTCCACCAGCCGGACAAAACCCTTGTCCAGCACCTGGATGGGCTTATCCAGCAGCGCCTCCGCCGCCTCTGTCTGCATGTGCGCCATGCGGTGCTGTCTCCCCTTTCATACGATTGACCGGCCCTGACGGGGCGCCTGCCCCCGGGCCGTGGATTGGTCTGTCTGACCGGATAAACATACTGTTCCGGGCCGCAGGCGCAACAAAAATAACGCCCTTCAGCCCACCTCGACCAGGCTCAGCGAATCGCCGCCACCAGCCTGGGCGAGGCTCTGCGCCGAGCGTCGGATGAAGCCGGTGAACGGCTCGCAGTCCCGGCTGTCCAGGTCGGCCAGGGCCAGGGAGGCCCGGTGACTGCGCGCGCGGGCTTTCACCACCCCGTTGCAGGCTATCACCATCGCCTCGTGCCAGCTCGGGCGCTCGCTGGTGTTGGAGCAGGCGAGCCAGATACCGTTCTCCGAGGCACGGGTGACAAGGGTGGAGGGCGCCACAGTGCGCATGTGCGCGGCCCGGTCTCCCCCGCTCTGGAAGCTGGAGATCAGGACCAGGTTCGCTCCGGCGTTCATGTAGCGACGGAACAGCTCCGGAAAGCGCATGTCGAAACATATCGCCAGCCCTGCCCGGAAAGACCCGATCCTCGCCAGGACCAGATTACGGCCCGGAGTGTATGCCAGGCAGTCCATGTCGGTCAGGAACACCTTGTCGTAACGCGCGACTGCCGCGCCGTGTGGATTGACCAGGTAGAGACAGTTATAGGGCTTTCCCAGCCCCGGCTCGAAATGCGTGCTGCCATAGACCAGCCAGAGGCCCAGGCGGGCGGCCGCGGCTCGCAGGCTCAGGTTGCAGTTCTCCAGGCTCTCGCGGTCGATCTGGTCAGTACTGGTCAGGTGCACCCCGTGATAGCCGCTGAGCGCGGTCTCGGGGAACTGCACCAGTTCGGCCCCGGCGGCCGCGGCGCGCTCCATCCAGTGCAGCATGATCGAGCAATTGCGATGAATGTCCGGGCTGATCGGTATCTGGGCCACCGCCAGGCGCAGGCAGTGCTCCCGGCCCGTCGTGGGCTTCTGCATCGCTCGCTGTCTCCTTTCAGTCCGGGGGCAAAGTCTCTGAACCTCAGGCTGCGGATTTGTCTTGGGCCGGTGCAGGAGCGGCTGTTATCTTGAACTCTGTTCCGCTCTGTCCGGCTGATTCAATATAAGGCACAAGTCAATGCAGACAGGAGTTACCGCATGCGGTCCGTTCCAGGCGCCGCCCTTCCGTCCGAAAGCCCCTCCGCGCTTCGTTCCCGGGCGTTGCGGACCGCGCTTGCCCTGATCGTGCTCTACGGCCTCAGTTTCGCCCTTTCGCCGTCAGGCCTGGACCGTCTGCCCAACCTCTGCCTCTGGAAATCCGCAACCGGTATCCCGTGCCCGTTCTGCGGCCTGTCGCACTCCGTGGCCGCGCTCTCGCACGGGCAGCCCGGTCTGGCATTTCATCTCAACCCGTTCGGCCCGCCGCTCTATGCCGCCGGGCTGGTTCTGCTGGTCCTCTCGCTCTACGCCTGGCGAAGCGGACGCGACCCGCTGGCCGCCCGATCCAGTCTGCGGAAGACAGCCCTGCTCGCATTCGCCGCGGCCTGGGGCCTCTGGTGGCTGGCTTCCAGCCTCAGGCTCCTGTTCTGAGCCGCTCTCTCACTGCCCTGGCATCGGTTTCAGGTACTTGCCAAGCACCTTTTCGCAGGTGCCGTGGGTGATCTTGTCCAGGGTTTCCTGGGGCAGGCCGAGCTGGACCAGGAAAATGTAGTGCGGCAGCCACCAGTTGTGAACATGCTCCGGGTAGGCACTCTCCAGCGGCTGGTAGGCGAACGCGTCCGTACCGAACATCAGACGGTCGGCCCAGCGGATGCAGAACTCGCGGTAGGGCGCGATCTCCTCCGGAGTAAGATGGTCGTACTCGCGCAGGAACATCCCGATCGAGGTATCCACGTAGAGGTTTGGGTATTTTTCGAACATGGCGCTCAGCGACTCCAGGCCCTGGAAATTCATGTGCGCCACGATCCACTTGACATCCGGGTGCTTGGCCACCATTTCGCTCAGGAAATAATCCAGCAGCACCTGA
>CAYLSM010000031.1:0-31061 GCA_964386505.1 uncultured Gemmatimonadales bacterium | reverse complement strand
CCAGCGCAGAGTCTCACCGCCGCCCAGCACCAGCAAGCCCTGACGGTCGCACCAGGGGGCCAGCGGCATCAGGGCCAGCGAAAGGAGCATCAGAAGGAATATCGCCAGCCGCTGACGGCGCACGGTGCGCTCGCCCACGCTCCAGCGCCCGGAATCGGGCAGCCGGATCACTATCACGGTGTGCAGCACAACAGTCAATACAACATACCACAGACGGGCCGGCTCGCGGAAAAAAGCGCCCGTGTCGCCGCCCCAGGCCAGAAGCGGCAGGGCAATAAACGTCAACAATCCTATCAACAGCTTGGACACGGGCTTGCGTATCGATGCCATACTCCCCCACCTCACGGTGACATTCGGACTGCGGGTGCGCCGGATACAAACGCTTTGGCGCGTATTCGGGACAAAGTCACTCAACCGGCGGGGGGATTGGATGACAGAAACCGGTCTTCATTTTCATTCTTTTTTCGGCGGGCGGAACACCTCCCCGCTGGAGGGCCGTCCGCCCAGACGGTCGTACTCGGCGCGGGCCAGGAGCATGTCCTCCCAGGTGTCGCGCTTGTACTCCGGGTTGCGCAACAGGGCCGCCGGGTGATAGGTGCTCACAACGCTGATCCCGTTGAAATTTACCACCCGGCTGCGCAGCGCGCGCATCGAGTCCTGGCGGCCGTGGAAGAAATAGGCGCTGTGACGGCCCAGGGTCACGATCACCTTGGGACGGATAAGCTCGATCTGCCGCAGAAGATAGGGGTTGCAGGCGGCGATCTCCTCCTCGCGCGGGTCACGGTTGCCGGGCGGGCGGCACTTGACCATGTTGGCGATGAACACCTCCTCGCGCCGGAAACCGACCGAGGCGATGATCTTGGTCAGAAGCTGGCCGCTCGCACCCACGAAAGGCAGGCCCTGACGGTCTTCCTCCGCGCCGGGGCCCTCGCCCACGAACATCAGGTCGGCCTGCGGATCGCCCGCGCCGAACACGAAATTGGTCCGCCCCCTGTGCAGCTCGCAGAGCTTGCATCCGCTGATCCGTTTCCCGAACTCCTCCAGGGACTCGTCATTACGAGCCGCAGCCTGCGGCTGCGCCTCCGCCTGGATCGGGGTCTGTTTCACCTCAGCCGGAGCGGCTGGCCGTGCCACCTCAACCGCGGGATTTGCCTGCACAGCCTCGACTGCCGGGCCTGCCGGTATTGCCTGCGGGGCCACCTCCCGGGCTGCCGCCGCCCCGGCCTCGGGAAGGAACACGAAAGTCTCTCCCGCGGCCTGGACCTGCTTCAGCCAGGCCAGGGCCAGATCACGGATGTCCGTATCCCCGCTCACGGCTTGCCTTTCCCGGCGTGACACCCGGCGGCCAGCTCCAGCACGCGGACAGCCACTTCCGCCTTGTCCAGCAGGGGCAGCTCTGTTTTACCCCCGGCGGCATCCAGCACTGTCACCCGGTTGGTCTGCACGCCGAAACCCGCGCCCGCCTCGAGCGGGTTGTTGACCACGATCAGGTCCAGCCCCTTGCGGCGCAGCTTGTCCAGGGCGTTGGCCGCCTCGGACTGGGTCTCCACGGCGAAACCCACCACGGTGGCTCCCGGTTTGCGGTGCGCGGCGGCCCAGGCCAGGCTATCCGGGCTCTGGCGCAGGTGCAGCGTGAGTTCAGCGTCCGGGGAGGATTTCTTTATTTTATGCGCCTGCGGCTCGGAGGGGGTCCAATCGCCCACCGCGGCCGCCATCACAACAAGGTCCGCCTGCGGGGCGCGGGCCTGGACCGCGGCGAAAAGCTCCTCCGCGCTCACGATGTCCGTGCGCTCCACCCCCGGCGGTGTATCCAGCTCCACCGGGCCGGAGACAAGCTCCACCCGTGCCGCACCCAGGCGCACCGCGGCCCGGGCCAGGGCAAAGCCCATCCGGCCGCTGGAGGGGTTGGTGATGTAGCGCACCGGGTCGAGCGCCTCGCGCGTCGGGCCGGCGGTGACCAGTACGTTGAGTCCGGCCAGGGTATCGGAGGCGCCCAGCAACTGAGCGATCTTCTCCATGATCCGCTCGCGGTCCGGCAGCCGGCCCTTACCCTCCGTACCGCAGGCCAGGTATCCGCTCTCGGGGTGCAGCAGGTGCACGCCGCGTCGCTCCAGAAGCTCCAGGTTTTCGCGTGTGGCCGGATGCTCGTACATGCGCGTGTTCATCGCCACCACGGCCAGAGTGGGGCAGTCGCACGAGATGTAGCTGGTCGAGAGCAGGTCGTCCGCGATCCCGTGGGCCATTTTGGCCAGGATATTGGCCGTGGCCGGGACAATGACCAGAAGCTCGGCGAAATCGGCCAGGCGCACGTGGTCGATCCCACCCGGGTCGGCCGGGGCGAAAGTGTCGGTATAGACCGGGTGGCCGGAGAGGGCCTGCAGCGTGAGCGGGGCCACGAACTCGCAGGCGTTGCGGGTCATTACCACCCGTACCTCGGCCCCGGCCTGGACCAGACGGCTGACCAGGTCGCAGCTCTTGTAGCAGGCGATCCCGCCGCTCAGGCCCACCAGAATGCGCCGTCCGGCGAACTGCTTCGACATATCGTCATCTCCCACCGGGATCAGCCCCGGCTCAGGCTCATTTCTCGTACAGCAGCTTGCGCACCACGGCATAGGGGTCGGCCAGGCGTTTCACGCGGTGCTCCTCGGCTGCGATTATCGCCTGCACGGCCTGCACGCTGCGCTCCAGGTCCTCGTTCAGAACCAGGTAATCGAAATGCGGCAGGCGCTGGATCTCCTCGCGGGCGTTGGCCAGACGGCGCTCCAGGGTGGCCGGGTCCTCGGTGCCGCGCGAGCGCAGACGGCGCTCCAGTTCTTCCAGGCTGGGCGGGGCCAGGTAGATGAACACCCCGGCGCGGCAGGTGTGGCGCAACTGCTCCGCTCCCTGCACGTCCACGTCCATCACCACGTGATACCCCGCAGTCAGGTTTTTCTCGATCTGGCTTTTCAGCGTGCCGTAGAGATGATCGTGCACCACGGCCCACTCGGCGAACTCGCCTGCCTCCAGGCGCTGGCGGAACTCACCCTCTCCCAGGAAAAAGTAATCCTTTCCATCCACCTCGGTATCACGCCGCGGGCGGGTGGTGGCCGAGATCGAGTAGTGCAGGCGGCTGTTCGACTCCAGAAGGCGGCGGATCACCGTGGTCTTGCCCGCCCCGCTGGGCGCGGTTATCACTACCACGAGGCGGATTTCTTCCGGCCGCACCCGGCCCGTATCCAAACCCGGACAAGTCTGTTCGGTCACTGTTTTCCTTTCAGGCTTGCGTTTCTTTATCCAATCCGTTCCGAGTAACGCAACTCGTTATCCGTGTCTTTCCGGAACAATGCTCCGGCGTTGATCTTGCCGGGCAGAAGAGCGCCAGGCCATATCCCAGGCACATGGAGCACCGTCACCGCCTCGCCCAGGGCCTGCGCTTTTTCGAAATACTCCACGCTACGGTGGTCCACCACATCGTACAGCGTGCGCCCGCTGCCCGGACCGCCCGGGCCGAGCCGCACCCAAACCAGAAACAGGCGGCGGTAATTGCCCTCTTTCATCTGGATTTTCTGTATCCCGGCCACAAAGCCCTCGGCCAACCGCCCCTGGGCCAGGATAGCGCGGGTGTGCAGCAGCGAAAGCAGCGCCCAGACGAGGGGCAGAAAGAACGGCGCGCACTCCTGCCACTGCAAAGGGTAACCCTTAAATATCGCCACCGCGGCCAGAGCGCCGAAAATTGTCATGACCAGGAGCACGATCAGCGCCAGCGGGTTGACCAGACGTTTCCACATCCCGGGCGGCAGCCTGCGCGGCACGGGACGGTTGAAAAAATCGGACAGAGATTCCTTGCTGAGGCCTGTCAGCCTGAACCCGCCCAGTTCCATCCCGCGGTTTCCTCCTGCATATAGTACCGGGGTACGGGCTACTCCATGTTCTCCACCTGCTCGCGGATACGCTCCAGTTCCTCTTTCAACCCCACCACCAGTTGGGCGATGGAGGCGTCGTTGGCCTTGGAGCCTACCGTGTTGACCTCGCGATTCAACTCCTGGATCAGAAAATTCAGGCGCCGTCCCACCGCCCCGCCCTGGGCCAGAGCCTGACGCAGGGCCTCCAGGTGGCTGCGGAAACGCACCTGCTCCTCGCTGATATCCCACTTGTCGGCGTAGATCGTGATCTCCTGGACCAGACGGGCCGGATCGGGCTCGGCCACGCCCTCCAGGGCGGCGGTGACTTTCTCGCGCAGACGGGCGCTCAGGCGCTCCAGGCGCTGCGGCCCCTGCACCGCGATCTCGTCCATCACCGCGGACATGCTGTCCAGGCGGGCCAGGATGTCGGCAGCCAGGTTGTCACCCTCGCGGGCGCGCATCTCGACCAGACGGTCCAGGGCCTCGTTCAGGGCGGCCTCCAGCACCGGCTTAGCCTCCTGCTCATCAACCTCGCGCGCCTGCAGGCTGAAAATCTCGGGCAGGCGGCTGTAAGTATCCAGGCCGGGCTCTCCCTCCACCCCCAACTGGGCCATGCGGCGGAAAAGCTCGCGGTAGCGCAGCAGCAGGGGCTCGTTGAGCGTGGGCAGACGGTCGCTGTCCTCGGAGCGCTCCCAGTTGACGTTCACGCTGACTGAGCCGCGCTGCACGCGGGCTTTGATAGTCTCGCGCACCAGGGACTCCAGGTTGTTCAGCGAACGCGGCATGCGGATCGAGATGTCGGTGAAGCGGTGGTTGACGCTTCGCACCTCGACCGTGAAAGTCCCGCCCTCGAAAGTGGTGTCGGCCCGTCCGAACCCAGTCATGCTCAGTATCATCGCAAAAGTCGCCTTTCAGAAGAATTGTCCCTGATCGAAAAGCTCAGCGCACGGCCCCGGCCGGCGGCGCTGGCATGGCGGGAACATGATCGTAACGGGGCAGGAAAAAGGCGCACAGCGCCGGCCCGATCCCGCTGTCGCAGCGCACTGAGACTTTGTAGCTGTGGCTTCCGGGCAGGGTCTTTACCACGAAAACCCCCGGATACGAGACCCGCACCTCGGCCTGGCCATAGACGCCGTTCTGGTTGTCGGGCAGGGTCTCGAAACGCACCTCGCCCAGACTGCTCTCATCCTCGTGTACAGTCACGGTGTAGGTAGACTTGTTCGCGGGCGAGGCCGGCCCCGGGAAACAGACCAGGCTGATCACGATCAGCTCGGCCGGCCCGCTGAGCCGCACCTCCAGAGGCCGCTCTTCCGGCACCCGGTAGAAAAGTTCACCCTCCCAACGCGTGTCGGGGCTGGCGATCACCACTCGCTCGGTCTGGCCCAGGGCCGGGACGAACTGGAGCGCGGACAAGGCATCCAGCATCTGGTCCGGCAGGCGCTCGAGCACATCCGGAGGAACCTGGCGCTCGCTCAGGCCCAGAAAGTCGAGCGTGGCCTGGGTCCCATCCACCGTGCGGTCACCGGTCCAGGTGACCGCCTTGCGGCTGCCCCTGTAGGTGCCCTTGCCCAGGAGCGCTCCGGTCCGCGCGGTATGCAACGCGGCGATTCGCGCCCCATGGGCCACCGCCCCGGCGCCGGCATCCCGGCCGCTGCGCAGGGCCGAGCAACCGGCCACGCTCAGAAGGACCAATGTAATAATCACCCCGATCATTTTTGTCCCCCCTGCCATATCGATTAGCCCTCCCAGGCCTCCGGGGGTGTAACCGTCAACTGCCGGCCCTCCCCGGGCTGCTGCCTGACGGTGTTCCCTCCGTGCCGTCCAGCGCACGGTTGAGCGATTCATATAGATCGGGGGGCACCTTGCGTACTTTCATCAGCCTGTCCGTGCAGATATGCTCGGTGACTCCCGAGACCATCAGCTCTCCGGCCTTGAGAACCCGATACTCGAACACCACCTTGCGGCTCTGAAGACGGGACAGGCGGGTGACCACGGTAAGACGGTCCTCATAGCGGCAGGAACTTGTCAGCCGCATCGAAGCCTCACAAAGTGGGAACAGTACCCCGCTCTCCTCCAGCGCACCGTATGGGAAACCCAGTTCGGCCAGGAAATCGGTCCGTCCCACTTCCATCCAGACCAGATAGTTGGCATGGTAGACCACGCCCATTCGGTCGGTCTCGGCGTAGCGCACAACAATCTGCGAGTTTGTCTCGAACGGCACTTTCGTCCCTCTCCGGTTTATTCCAATCTCAGGTCAAGCAGGCTTTTCGGGTTGATCCGGGCGTTGCGGTAGCGGACCCCCCAGTGGAGGTGCGCTCCGCTGACCCGTCCGGTGGCACCCACTGCGCCAATCACCTGCCCTTGCTCGACCGTGTCGCCCTGCGCCACATCCACCCGGCTGAGGTGGAAATACATGCTGATCAGACCGAAACCATGATCGATGTAAACACTGTTGCCGCTGAAAAAGAAATCCCCGGTGGCGATCACCCGCCCGGCGGCGGTGGCCCTGACCGGAATGCCGGTCTCGGCGGTGATATCAACTCCGGTGTGCGGGCTGCGCGGAGCGCCGTTGAGGACCCGTCGGTTGCCGAAACGGTTCATTTCCCCCTCGATGGGGGCGATGAACCGGTCCTTCCAGTAATAACGGCCCTCCCAGTGCGACCAGCAACTGTCGCGGTAGGCATCCTCCCGCTTTATCCGGGCCTGGGCCACCGTATCCGGGAACACTTTAGCCGGCGGCAGGGTGACCCGCTGCACCGGAAATTTTCCATCCACCACCCGCACCCAGCGCCGCATGGTTTCCGCCTCGGGTCCCTGGCCCAGGCGGACCCGCACCGAACGCCGTCCGGGACGGGCCTCCATGTCAACGCCCAACAGGGCGTAGCAGCCGCCCGGCTCACGCACCACCGGCACCGGGACGCCGTCGAAACTCACCGTCAGAGAGTCCGGCAGAGCGCTGCCGCGAATTTCCAGGCACAGGATCGCGCCCTGGGGCACCAGGCTGTCGGAAAGACTCACACTCACCGGGGCCGCGCCGGCCATGGCCGAAAGAAGAACCGGGGCCAGTGCTGTCAGAAAGCTCAAACCAATCTCCTGTTTTCCGGCCCGTTTTCGCACGCGGGCGGGTGGGAGTTGTCAGTCCTCGGCTAAGCATAATATAAAAACCCTGCGCGCTTTATTAAAGGTTAATCCCGCGATTCAGTCAAATCAGTTGCCCGCAGCCCGGGAAAACGCTAAGTTTCGGTGTGCTCCAACACTGATTCAGACGGAGGATGGATGCCAGAGGGCAGCAGTATCAAGTTTCCGCCCTGCCTGGAACTGGGACTGGGCGAGAAGGAGCGCGTGCTGTTTTTCAGCGACGCCCACCTGGACAGCGACAGCAATCCGGACTCGCGCGAGCGCAACGCCCGCGTGCTCGAATTCCTGGGCTGGGCCGGGGACAATTGCGAAACCCTGGTGATCCTGGGCGACCTGTTCGACTTCTATTTCGAATATGGTAGCGTGTTTCCCTCGCGATACCTGCGTGTGCTGGCCGCCCTGGACAGTCTGACCGCCTCGGGCGTGCGCTGCATCTATGTGGCCGGGAACCACGATTTCTGGCTGGGCGAGCTTTTCAGCCGCACGCTGGGGGTGACTCTGGTGCGGGATGGTCTCCTTCTGGAGCGCAAAGCCCCCACGCCGCAGCGTGTGCTTGCCACGCACGGGGATGGCCTGGGCTCAGGGGACATTGGCTATAAAATTCTTAAGAAATGCCTTCGCAACCCGGTCCTGATCCGCCTTTTCCGTCTGATCCACCCGGACTGGGGCTACGCCCTGGCCCGTCTGACCAGCCGCACCAGCCGCAAGTACACCAACCACCTTCAGCCTGTCCGGGTGGAGGCCTCGGCCCGCAACGGCCAAGCGCTTCTGGACTCGGGCCGCAACCTTAGCGCGGTGGTTCTGGCACACACCCACCAGCCCGACAGCCGTCAATTTGAAAACGGCCTGTATTTCAACAGCGGGGACTGGTGCACGCATTTCAGCTACGTGCGCTGGGATGAGCACGGCCTGAGCCTGGAGCGTTTCACTGGCGCGCACTAAGGCCGGTCGGCCTCCGGGGGCCGGCGCCGCGTAAACGCGGGGCCGGCCGCGCTGGCTGGGCCAGCCAATGCAGCAACCCCCGCCGATCCTGCCAGACCCGACCTTTCCACGAAACACGACCTCCACTCGCGCGGCCCGCCGGGCGCCCTGCGCCCCGCCGGCCCCCCCGCGGGGTCCCCTACCTGCCGAGGGCCTTCTGCATGGCCATGATCCCCTGGAGCATCTCCTGACGCCACTTCTCGGCCAGGTACGGGTCCGGGCTCGATCTCAACTGACGCATCACACCGTCGCCATCCGGCTCGATTCCACTCATTATCCGCGTCAGGCTCTGCTCGGCCATGTCCGCCGCCTGAGCCGCAGACTGATTCTGTCCGGCACGGCATGCCGCGGCCAGACTGCGCGCCAGAAAGATCAGGTGCAGGTCCTCGATACCCCGTCGGATGCCCTGATACTCGGGCGAGGGGCAGAGATCCTCGGCCTCCTGGCTGGGGTAGGCGGCACACCAATCGCGCTGGGCGCCGTCCAGCTCATCGTACGGGTCGCCGGTCACTGACTGGTAGGCGAAATAGTAAATACCGCGCGCCCCGGTCCGGGGAAGGAACCAGCCGGGGATCACCCTGTGGAAAGCCGCATCCGAGCCCATGTCCGAGGAACCGAAACACGGCAGGTAAAAATACGGGGCGACCTTGTTCTGGCTCACGAAATCCAGGGTCTGGGGACTGACGCTGCTGATCTGCATCACCACTGCATCCAGGTACTTCGACAGCTCGTGGATCGAGGAAGGAGTGTTGAGGTCGCAGAGAGTATGGATACCGTTCATGCCGCGCAGGATGCCCAGTGTGAGCCGCGCCAGGGCCATGCGCTCCGGCTCGTTGGCCGGCTCATCCACCGGGAAGAACAGAAGCTGCGGCCAGCCCCAGTTACGCGCCGTATCGTCCATCATGCGCACGGCCCGGGCGTAGAGCAGCTTTTCCTGGTCGCTCCATTTCTCCGCGCTCTCGGGAAGGTTCAGGCGCCTGGGAAGGTCGGCCACGTAGAACGGGGTCGGATGGTCGAACCCGCAGCGGCGCATCAGCATGAACAGCGTGTGAAGCTGGCGCACGCGGACAAGGTCCAGGGCCAGGTAGTACTCTCCGGTCCTGGTCACGAACGCGCCGCCCAGGGAGAGGGAGGTGAACCCGTGGGCTGCCATGTCACGCAGTTGAAGTTCCATTAACTGAGGATTGTCCATCGGCGGGTAGTAGTAGAAACCGACCTTGGCAAGGGAATCCGGCCAGAGCGAGGGAACAGTGACCGGCAGCACCTCCAGGCGCAGAGGGACACTCAGGGCGGTGTGGCCGGGAGCTTTGAGCAGCACGGCGCTCTCGTAGACCCCGGGGGCGGTGTTCTCCGGCACCGGGACATCGATCCAGAAAAAACGGGTCTCACCGGCAGGCAATGGTTTGAGGCGCGGGCGCTCCAGAAGGCGGGCGCGCGGGCCGAACTCGCGGCTCCAGCTCCCCTCCAGGCGGGTGGCGGCGAACCGGGCCTGGTAGATTCTGGGCCGGGTGCGGAGTTCACCGTGTTCGCCGCCGAACGGCCGGGCCAGGCTGATCTCCACCGAGGCCAGGTCCTCCAGCGCCCGGACCCCGAAAGCGAACGGCGCCGTTGTGGCCCGTGGGACAGTTTCCTGGAACGCCGGACGGATATCGCCCGGGCGGGGCAGCGAATATGGCCAGGCATCCACCAGGCCCTTGCGCTCGAACACGCTCAGCCCGGCCCCGCTCTCCCCGGCGGCCGGCTGGGGTGCGGACTGTGGTTCAATAAACCGCCCGGCAGTGAAACCGTAACGCTCCTCTGGGTTCTGGCCGAGCCAGCTCGAAAAGGTGGCGGCGTAGCCCAGCCAGCCCTCGCCCTCCAGGAACGCGGTACGGCCCAGACGGACAACTCCCTTCGAGGGTGCCATGGACAGTCGCAATCTGGCTTTCACCATGCCGGGCGGGATTTTCAGGGCGCGGGTGTACTCGGTCCAGCGTCGGCTGAGTCCGGCGCTGGATTCTTTCTCCGGGCTGGAGGAGCCGAACAGGAGGCTGTCGGCCAGAAGGCTGTCGCTCCTGTCATACAGCTCCAGCCGGGCCTCGAACATCCGGCCGGCTGCCCCGATCCGCTCCAGGGCGAAACTGAACGCCACTCTCGACCCGGCCGCAACTGCCAGCACCGGGCTGGAGAAATTGAGCCGTGCGCCGCTGTCGGCGTAGAGCGCCACGCAGGGCTTTTCCACCCCCTGGTCCAGGTAGGTTTCCTCCATTATGCCGGAGGTGTTCAGGGTGTCCCAGAGCGTGTCGCCCGAGTCGGTTTGCAGGCTCCAGTGGGGTCTCGGAGCTTCTTTACCGCAGCCGGCAGCGAGGATGAGAATAAATATCAGAAAGGAGATCAGGACTGGGCGCTGGAACTTGTAGAGGGTCATCGGGGCTGCCTCGCTGGGGTGGGTGGGCGGGTTCGCTTACCGGACCGCAGGGCTTTCCGGCCTTCTGCAAGCTTACACGAGACAAGGTGTTTTTTCAAGTGTTTGTGGCGGAAAAAAGCCAGGCGCGACCTGGTCGGGACCGCGCCTGGCTGGAAATTATAGCCATGCTCGATAGGTTATTTGATTTTGATCTCGACCTGACGAGGTTTCTGGCTCTCGTGCTTGGGCAGGGACAGGCTCAGCACGCCATCCGCGAACGAGGCCTCCACCCGTGATTCATCCACCAGGCCGTTCAGCTCGAACGAGCGGCTGAAACTTCCGTAGCGGCGCTCGGAACGCAAAGCCTCAGCCTTCGACTCCGCGAAAGCGTCCTTCTTCTCGCCGCTCAGGCTCAGACGCCCTTTCTCCAGCGAGACTTTCAGGTCCTCGGGCCGCACGCCGGGAAGCTCGGCGCTCAGCACGAAGCGGTTCTCCTCCTCCACCAGGTCCACCCTCACGTTCAGCTCACGCTCTGTCTGCGGTACGGTGCGGCAGGTTTCGAGTTCGGGCCAGAAGACCCGGGCTGCGGGTGTGTAACTCAGCAATGTCATCTTCTCCTCCAGGTTTATCCGGACTTGTCGCTCCGGCGGTTTAGGCGGTCATCCATTCGACTGACTGGAACACCCCTGGAAAAAGCAACCCGCGTGCCACGATGATTATTGTCGACTAATTGGTTTATTTTCAACGCTTTGAATAGAATGAAGTTCGGCGGGTCTGGAGCGCGGGGAAAAACCCGACGGCAATACACTGCCATTGCGACAGCAAAACCCTGACACGGGATTCAGGCGTGTCGATATGGCAGCACCCGACTGCCCGGAACCGTGAAAAAAAAGGACACGCCGAAGCGTGTCCTCAAGTCATTCACCGCAAAACAGGAACCGGCTCACTCCGGACTGTCCAGGTTTTCATCCGGCTCCTCGGGCTCCTCATGGGCCTGGGCCTGGCGGCAGAAGGAGCCGCTACCCGGACGGCAGCCGCACTCCTGGAAGGAGCGGTTGAACTCCGAAAGCGGCATCTTGCGCCGCACGCCCTCGGCGTTACGAACCTCGACAGTCTCGTTGAAAATATCCACTCCCGAGACCCGCTCGCGCGCTCCGCGGCAGTTCTCGTAGTCCTTGCCCTCGCGCGGGAATTTTTTGGACTGGCTCTTGTAGAAATCGCGCTCGAACATCAGGCAGCACATCAGGCGGCCGCAGATGCCGCTGATCTGGGCCGGGTTGAGCGGAAGGCGCTGCTCCTTGGCCGCGCGCAGGGTTACCGGCTCGAAATCGCCCAGGAACGTGGTGCAGCACAGACGGTAGCCGCAGCGGCCGCAGCCGCCCAGACGGCGGGCCTCGTCGCGCACCCCGATCTGTTTCAGCTCGATGCGGGTCTTGAAAATGGAAGCCAGGTCCTTGACCAGCTGGCGGAAATCCACCCGTTTCTCGGCGGTGAAATAGAAACTCACCTTGTTCCCGTCGAACTGCCACTCGGCATCCACCAGCTTCATGCTCAGGCCGTGCTCCTCCACCTTGCGGTGGCAGATCTGCAGGGCCTCCATCTCGCGGTAGCTGATCGACTGCAGGCGGTTTATCTCATCCTGTGAGGCGCGGCGGCGCACTTCGCCAAAATCGGTCTTGCGGTTCTCGGTCTTCTTCCGGTCCGGGGTGACATCCCGCTGCACGGCGCGGCCCATGTCCTCGCCCCGGTCGACCTCCACGACCAGGTAGTCGCCCAGCTCGAACTGCACGTTGGCCCGGTTGATAAAATATTCCCGGCGCTCGCCCTTGAACTGCACCTCAATCATTTCCATGCTCGATCCCCACGGCCTTTCTCATATCGGCGATAATCGACCAGCCCAGGAGCCTCAGGTTCACGTTACGCCCGAGGTCGTCTCCCAGGCCCGCCATCCGTCCCAGCAGACCGGTCAGGGCGGCGGTGTCGACCGTATTTTCGGAAAAATCACACAGCGCCCGGCTCGCGGCCGCAGGCGGCGGCCCGCCCAGACGCATCAGCAGAGCATCCCGCAGGCCCTGGGTCAACCCGGCCGCGAAACGCTCGAAATCGCCACGGTTGTAAAACGGCCCGCCGCGGTCCTCCAGCAGGCTGAACGACTGCTCCAGGCCCCGCGCCAGGGCGGCCTCGAACACCGAGCCGACCCACTCGCGCTGACGGTCCAGGGACTCCTGGTCCAGAAGGCGGAACGCCAGGCTCAGGTTACCATCCGCCAGGGCCAGAAGCTCGGCCGCGGCGGCCTCTTCCTGTCCGAAACGTTCACGCAGCACTCCAAGCGCCGCCGCCCGGCCCGGACGCCGCACCCGCAGGCGCTGGCAGCGGCTGAGGATTGTGGGCAGAAGGCCCGAGGGACGCTCGGTGCAGAGGATCAGCCATACTCCGGCGCGCGGCTCCTCCAGCAATTTCAGCAGCGCGTTGGCTGCCTCCAGGCGCAGTTTTTCCGCACCGGTCATTATAAATACTTTATTGCGGCCCTCATAGCAACTTTTTTCCGCTTCCGCGCGCACCCGACCCACCGCGCCAAGGTGATGCTCGCTCTTGTCGGGAAAGCGCAAATCCAGCCAGGGGGCCTGCCGCCGCTGCTCGTAGACCTCGGCCAGGCGCTCCTCGTCCAGGCGCCCGCTCTTGTAGAACGAGCCGGGCACAGGCGGCACCCAGATCACATCCGGGTGCGACAGACGCCCCACCTTGCGGCAGGAGTCGCAAATCCCGCAGGGCGCTCCACTGACCTGGTTTTCCCGGCAGTTAAGCGCCGCGGCCAGGTAAAAAGCCAGGCTGCTCTTGCCCGCACCGTCCGGCCCGTGGAACAGCAGCGTCCCGCCCAGCCGTCCTCCGGCCAGGGCGCCCAGCAGACGGCTGCTCTCGGGGCCTTTGTCCACGAGTTCTGTCAGACCCGGTCCCTGGTGCGTCTCTTTCGCTTTTACGGCCAAACCGTCCCCTTTTCTACATGCTGCGCTTGAGCCAGGCGCGCGGGTCCACGGCGCGCGCGCCCTCGCGTATCTCGAAATGCAGCAGCGGGCCCTCCAGCGACCCGGTGGAACCCACCTTGGCGATCACCTGGCCCTCGGTCACCTGTGCGCCCTCGGTCACGAATACGTCGCTCAGGTGGGTGTACAGGCTGTAGACTCCACCCCCGTGGTCGACCATCACCATCTTGCCGTAGCTGCGGTACCATTCCACGCGCATCACCGCGCCACCGCCCACGCACTTGACACTCTCGCCCTCGTTGGCCTGGATGTCTATGCCGTTGTTGATCACCCGGGTGCGGGTAATCTGGTCGGTGTAGGGGCCGAAACCGCGCAGGAGCGTGCCCCTGGCCACGGGCCAGTTCAGGCTGCCCTTGCGTCCGCTCAGGTGAGCCACCTCGGGCGGCAGGACCTTGCCCTGACGGCGGGCGGCCTCGGCGGCCTCGCGCCGCTTGCGCTCCCAGTCGGCGATCATCTCGCGGATACGCTCGGCCTCGGCCTTACGCTCCTCCAGCGACTTGAGCACCTCGACCCGCTGGGCCTTGACATTCTTGAGCAGCTTCTGGCGCTCGTTCTCCTGGCTTTCGAGCTGATGTCGCTCGCGCTCCAGTTCCTCGCGGCGGGTCAGACGCAGGGCCAGCTTGCGCTCCCCGGCCAGCTTGTACTGGCTGTAGCTCTGGCGCAAGCCGCTCACCTCGCGGACCAGGCGTTTGTCCTGGGCGGCGATCAGGGTGAGGTACTTGAAGCGGCGCAGCAGGTCGGTGAAAGAGTGGCTGCCGAAAATCACGGCCAGGGAGTGCAGACGTCCGCGCTTGTATATGCCCCGGAGGCGGCGGTTGAGGATGGCTTTTTTCTGGGCGAGCTGACGGCCGCACTTGTCGAGCTGGCGGCTGAGGAAACTGATCTCGTTGTTCAGCTCGCTTATCTCTCCGTTGAGAGAAGCCAGGGTGCGCTGCGAACGGTCGATGCCGCGCTCGATGTCGCGTATCTGGCGCAGCACGCTCTGTTCCTGCTTCTCCAGACCCTGGGCCTTCGCGTGCCCGGCCTGGATCTCTTTCTCCAGTTGCTGCAACTGGCTGCGCGAGCTGTTGATCTTCTCGTCGGCCTGCTTGACCGCACCGGACTGCGCACTCAGGCGCAGAGGCAGGGCCAGGGCCAGCAGCAGGCAAACCCCAGCGGCCAGGCGTGCAGCAGCGCTGCTCGGGCGTTTTCTCATCGCGCGCTCCGGCTCTCCGGGCTCGTACGCCCGCACGGTCAGACCCGTCTCAGGTAGCGGCCCAGGGAGATCCAGCTCCCAACCAGACCCATCAGGGCGCCCGCGGTTACCGTGTACAGGTAATAATCGGCCGGGAACGGCGCCAGACGGTAGACCTTGCGGTCGAACAGTTCGAGGATCACGAAAATCATGCCCGAGGCCACCAGCCCGCCCAGCGCCCCTTTTAGGAAACCCTCCAGCAGAAAGGAGCGCCGGATGTAGCCGTTGGTCGCCCCGACGATCTTCATGATGAATATTTCTTTCTGACGGCTGAAAATGGCGATCTTGATCGCGCTGGCGATCAGGATCACCGCCACCAGCGACAGCACCGCGAAACTGACCATGCCCACCACAGTGGCCACGTGATGGATCACGTCCATCCGGCGCAGCCACTCGCGGCCGTAGTCCACCTCCTCGACAAAGGGGTAGGCTGCGGCCAGATCGGCCACGCCGCGCACGCTCAGGGTATCGCGTCGGCCCGGCTGCATCGAGATCGAGAGCGAGGCCGGCAGGGGGTTGCCCTCCAAGTCCTGCAGAAGCTCGCTGTCGGCGCCCAGGTCCTCGCGGAACCGCTCCAGGGCCTCGTCCTTGCTCACAAACTCCACCTTGGCCACGCCCGGGGCGCGGCTCAGGTCCTCCACGGCCAGGCCCACCTTGGCCCGGTCCGCGTCATCCCGCAGGTAGACCACCACCTCCACCTTGTCCTCCATGGCCCGGATGAGCGCGCTCAGGTTGATGAGCACCACGCCCAGGCAGTCCAGCACCAGAAGGCTGAAAGCGGTGGAGATGATGGCGAAGGCGGTCATGACCCTGGCACGGGTGAATCCCAGCAGGGCCTCGCGGATCACACGGAGCATCGGGGGCAGTCCCGGGTGAAAGTGAATGCCGGTCTCAGAGCAGGGGGCCGGAGACGAAATCCCCCACGGTCCCGTCGAATACCAGGTGCCCACCCGCGATATGCAGGCGGCGGAAATGCTCGCGTCCCTGGAGCAGGCTGTAGTCGTGGGTGGCGAACAGCACGGCCGTGCCCAGGGTGTTGATGTCGATCAGCAGGCGCATGATCTCCTCGCTGATCTGCGGGTCGAGGTTGCCGGTGGGCTCATCGGCGATCAGCACGAACGGCTCCCCCACCAGGGCGCGCGCAATACCCACCCGCTGCTGCTCTCCGCCCGAAAGCTCGTGCGGGTAACAGTCGGCCTTACCGCTCAGGCCAAGCTGCGTGAGCACCTTCCCCACCCGCTGGCGGATGAACGAGCGGGTGGCCCCGGTCACTTCCAGGGCATAGGCCACGTTCTCGGCCGCGGTGCGGTTTTCGAGCAGGCAGAAATCCTGGAACACGATCCCCAGCTTGCGGCGCAACGCCGGCACTCGTCGGCGGGGAAGGGAACTGGAGCTGAAACCGGCCACCACCACCTCGCCCGAGGCCGGGCGCAGGTCGTGGTAGATCAGGCGCAGAAGGGTGCTCTTGCCGCTGCCGCTGGGCCCGGTCAGGAACACGAACTCACTTTTGTCGATATGGAAGCTGACATTTTCGAGGACGCGGCCCCGGCGTTTGTAACCGGCCGCGACATCGCTGAAAGTGATCATCCGGCTCTCCGGGATGCCCGGTTCCGGCCAAGCTGCGCGGCCAGGCGGAGGGCCTCCTGCATGCTCGAACTGTCCGCCGTGCCCCGGCCGGCTATATCCAGCGCGGTGCCGTGGTCCGGCGAGGTGCGGACAAAGGGCAGGCCGAGGGTGATATTCACCCCGCGGCCGAAAGCGTGCATCTTGATCGCGATCATGGCCTGGTCGTGGTACATCGCCAGTACGGTGTCGAACTCCCCGCGGGCGGCGCGCACGAACACGGTGTCGGCCGGGAACGGACCGGCCACGCCCAGGCCCTCGGCGCGGGCCTTTTCCGCAGCCGGGATTGTCACCCGCTGGTCCTCGTCCCCGGCCACGCCGCCATCGCCCAGGTGCGGGTTCAGCCCGCAGATCGCAAGCCTCGGGCGCTCGATGCCGAACAGCCCGCGCAGGGCCGAATCTATTATCCGGCACTGGGAGAGGATCAGTTCCTGGGTTACCGCCCCGGGCACGCGCGCCAGGGCGATATGGGTGGTGGCCGGGACAACGCGCAGGCCCGCTCCGGCCAGCATCATGCTCACTTCACAGTCTCCGGCCAGGTGGGCCAGCAACTCGGTGTGTCCGGGGTAATGCCAGCCGCCGGCGTTGAGCGCTGCTTTGTCCAGGGGCGCGGTTACGATCGCCGCAGCCGCACCCTCCAGGGCCAGGTGCGCGGCCTTTTCCACCGCCCGGCCGGCCCATGCGCCGCTCAATTCCGGTCGCCCGCCCAGCCAGGCGCGCCATTCGGCACCGCTGGCCTCCAGGGCGGCCCGCTCATCCGCGGTCGACACCTCCAGCGTGGATTCGAGCAGCGCGGCCACAGGTTCGGGAAAGCCTGCCCCACCCGGCCAGAGTTCCTCCGCTGCGCGCTCCAGAACGGCACGGACACCCACGGCCTGTGGCTGGAACAGGTTCTCGCCC
The DNA here is from genome assembly GCA_964386505.1 of uncultured Gemmatimonadales bacterium. GTDB lineage: Bacteria > Gemmatimonadota > Glassbacteria > GWA2-58-10 > GWA2-58-10 > JAJFUG01. Next base: position 13,877 of record CAYLSM010000031.1, on the reverse strand, counting down.
CTCAGGGCCGCGACCGCCTTGAGAGTCACCTCCGGCCCGACCCCGCGGGCATCGCCCAGGCTCAGGGCCAGCACCGGCATCCCGGTCCCGGAATTTACGCCCGCTCCCACGCTCAGAACCCGTCCTGGGGGTTCCAGTCCTTGAAACGGATATCCACGTAGGTCTTCTCGCGCAGTTTTTTCAGATAGACCTCGATCGTTTTCTGCTGCTGGATACGCTCGATCAACTGGTCGCGCAGTTCCTCGAACGAGACCGGCGCGGCCGGCTTGTGCTCCATCTCCAGCACCACCAGATATCCGCTGGGCCGGGCCTCGACCACAGCGGAAATACGCTGGGTCGTGTCGGCAGGCAGGGGCGTCATCTCGCCTTTCAGGGCGTTGATCACCGGCTGCTCCAGCTTGTCCATCTCCAGCAGGGGCGGATTCGCGGGCAACTGCTCGGCGTCCTCGCTGTTTTCCTTGGCCAGCTTGTAGAAATTCTCACCATCCAGTGCGCGCTGGCGCAGGCTTTCGGCCAGCTCGCGGGCGTGGTCCCAGTCCTCCTGGCGAATCTCGGTCTGGGCCAGGATATGGCGGGCGCGGACCTCTTTCTGACGGCGCGCCTCAACCCGGATCAGGTGCCAGCCGTACTTGGAGCGCACGATACGCACCTCGCCCACTTTCATCTCGAAAGCGGCCTCCTCGAACTCCTTGACCATCTCGCCCTTGGAGAAAAATCCCAGGTCACCGCCACGAGAGGCGGCGGAGGGGTCATCCGAGTACTTTTCGGCCAGGTAGCCGAAATCGGCGCCGGCCTTGTACATGGCGTAGATCGAGTCGATCCTGGCCCTGGCGCTGTCCAGGACAGTCTGGCCCGGCTTGGGCGCGATCAGCATGTGCAGGACCTTCACCTGCTCAGGGCGCAGAGGGTGCTGGGGCTGGGAGTCGAACAATTCCCGGGCTTCCTCCTCGGTCACCTTGACACGCGGCATGTCGTGGCTGTGGTCGCGCAGGAAATTCTGGCCCATCTGCCTCTCCCGCTGCGTCTCGCGGTAGAATTCCTTGAGCTGGACCAGGCTCAGCCCCGATTCCTCGACATTGCGCTGGAAAGCCTCATCACTCGGGAACTGGGCCCGCATGTCCTTGAGCTGGTTTTCCACCATCTGGTTCAGCTCGTCCTCGGACACCTCGACCTTGGCCTCCTTGGCCTGGTGCACCAGCACTTTCTGGGCTATCGCCTCGTCGAGCGCCTGACGGGTGAGCTGGTGTATGGCTGCCGTATCGCTCAGCGGGATGTTGTTCTGACGGATCGCGGTGTAGACCTCCATCTTGATCTCGCTGGAGAGGATTATCTCACCCCCCACCACCGCGGCGATGTCATCGATCACGAAACGTTTGTCCGGGGCCGACTGTTCGGCGGAGACAGCGCTGTCGGCCGTAGCGGCGGCCTGGAAAGGGTTCTCCTCCTGCGCGGTCAGGACACCGAAACACAGCGCCAGCATTGCTGCAAGCATGTACCTCTTCATCGTTTGCTCCATCCGGTTGTGGATTTGCTCTCGCCCTTGCCGGGCGCGCCCCATCGGCCCGTCCCGCCTTTTCGGAACAGAAATATAAGCCCGCCCCCCCCGGGTGTCAACCGCGGGGCCGTGGTTTATTGAATTAAGCATCAATGGATTATGTCCGGGAAACGGCCGGATCGGTGTTTTATACCCCCGGCCGGGTGCAGGGGTGCATAAATTCTGAGCAGAGGGGGCGCGGAAACAAAAACGGCCCCGGAGGAGCGCTCCTCCGGGGCCGGGATTCAACCGGGGTCTGTCTGAATATAACCGCTATTTGGCTTTCCACTGGACCGGGATAGTCATCCGGACTTTCACCGGCTGGCCCTTGTTCAGGGCCGGCTCGAACGTCATCTGCCGGGCCCATTCGAGGGCGATGCGATCCAACTCGGGGAAAACCGAGGCGCTCGTCACCCTTGTCAGCTCACGGTTCACCGCGCCGGTCTCATCCACGAAGAACTCGAGCCGGGTGACCAGGGTGGTGTCGCCCTTTTCCACCATCGCCTTGACCACCTCACTGGGCATCTCCGGGCGCGGAGGCACGAACTTGACTTTCGGCATCACTTCCGCGACCATCAGATAGCCGCTGGAATCGACCGCCCGCGCCTGGGGCTGCTCCTTCTCCGCCGCCACGGCCAGGCTCAGGCCGGACAGGCCGGTAAGGGCCGCCAGCGCCAGGACGGCGAAAGTCCCCAGGGCGGTTTTCGGCAGGGGCCGCGCTGCAATGCCCCTTTTCAGGAAATCCAGACGGCGCAGCACCGTCGCACGAGTTGCCATTGGAATACCTCCTTGCATGACAGGTGAGTTTATGGTTGCCAAAGCCACCCTGGCCAGGGTTTTCGAGTAAATTCCCACATCCCCCACATACTCCGCAGCCGCCACGTTGCAGACATCCTCGCAGGCCGCCCGGTGCGCTCCGGGCACGGGACGGGCCAGGGGATGGAACCAGAGCAGGCAGCGCATCAACTGAAGCAGGAAACTCCAGCCCAGATCGCCGGTGCGAAGGTGTGAGACCTCGTGCGCCAGCACCGCGGGCAGTTCGGCCCGGAAAGAATGTTCTGTCATGCTTTGCGGCAGCACGACAACCGGACGGCGCACGCCGCAGGCGAACGGCACCCCCACCTTCGCCGAGAACCGCAGGTCCGGCAGCGGCCCGAAATAGCCCACGGCCTGGGCCACCTCGGTCAGAAGAGCACGCACCGGTTCATCCGCCTGGGAGGCCTCCCGCACCAGAGAGCGCAGGCCGCGACTGGCCCGCAGGATGCCACCCAGGGAGATAAGCGCCCCCAGGCCCCACAGGCCGGCGAGCCAGGGCAGAGCGTTCCAGTTCACAGCAGAGCTTTCAGACGCCGCAGAGCCGGAGACCAGAACACCTGTCAGCGGCGCTCCGGCCGGAAGGTTGACCGTAAAGGATGGTGTCACGGCCGCGCTCAGGGGAAGAAACAGCAGCGCGGCAGCCGCACCGCGCCAGAGAAGCACCCGCCAGCGCGGGTTCAGCCCGCCCAGAGCGAAATGCACCGCCCAGGCGGCAGCCAGAAGAAAGGTGCCGCGGACCAGGAGCTCTGTCGCACCGGGCCACTGAAAATGGAACTCAATCGGCGGCATCTTTCCCTTCTTTCTCCCCGGCCCTGCGTTCGGCCAGGCGCTTGAGTTCCTCGATCTCGCCGGCGGTCAGCTCGGTGGTCTCGATCATTTGCGCGATCAGGGCCGCGGCCGAGCCGCCGCTGAAAACCTCGGCCAGGCGGCGCACGGTCTGGCCCAGGGTGCGCTGACGGCGCGTGCGGGCCTCGTAGTAATAAGCCTTGCCCTCCTTGCGCCGGGTCACATGGCCCTTGTCCAGCAGCACCAGCAGCACCGAGCGCAGCGCCGCGTTCTGGATCGGCCGCGGAAAGTGCGCCTGTATCTCGGCCGGCTTGAGCGAGCCGTGCCGCCACAGCACCTGCATCACCTCCAGCTCACCGTCGGTCAACCGTTTCATACTTTGTCTCCCCTATGTGCGAAAATGATGTGTGGGTGTTTCCACATATACAATAACACACCCCGAAAGGGCTGTCAATAGACATGTGGGTTTTTCCACACTTTATTTGAAAAAAAGCAGGCCCCGCAGGGCCTGCTCAGTTCTGGCTATTTTGTGAGCTGCAGTATTTCCTCGGTCACCCAGTCGCGCAGGTGCTCCACATCCTCGTTGCGCGTTGTCCGGAAAAAGTCGCTGTCGCGGTAAACGCGCATATCCTGGTCGATCCCGTCGAACATGGCGGCCTGGCGGCGCCGCACCTCGGCCAGGACCGACTGCTTGCGTTCCGGGGCCTTGCGGTCGAGAAGCTGCTCCAGGGTCCGCAGGTAGCGCACGTCGTCGATTGCCTCGCGCGCGGCCTCCAGGGCCAGGGTGCGCACCGGCTCAGTCTCGCCGGGCGGCGCCGGGTAGACCGCCACCCAGTCGGCGTCCGACTGCGAGGGCCCGCCGGCGTTCTCGCTCCAGCCGTCGAAATCGTTCCACGGGTCGCCCACCCAGTAGTTCCAGCACCAGAAGAACATCACCTCGCTGCCGTAGTAGGCCGGTATCTGTCCGTAGAGAAGGCGGTTGACGCCGAAAGACTGGTCGGCGCAGACATTGATGTAGCTCCAGAAGCGCTTCCCGTGAATTCGGGCCAGGGCGCTCATGCGGGCCAGGTCGCGGTTGGCCACCACGATATCGCAGGCCTGGACCAGCGGCACCGGGTCTTTCTCAGGCTGGAAAAACACCCCGTAGACCGGGACCTCGGGGAAATTCTTTTTGACCAGATAGTATTTGTGGATGTAGTAGGGCAGCAGGTGCTTGGTCGGCTCGTCGTGGATCAGAAGCGCCAGCTCGGGCCAGCCGGCGGCCTTGGCGTGGGCGAAAATCTGCCGCAGTCCCTCGACCCAGATCTTCTCCCAGCGCGGGTCGGCGAAATCGGCCAGGGTGCAGATTTTCCCACCGAGTTCGCGCTCGGTGAGCGGCAGGCTGAACTCGCGCGCCAGGTCCATCTCGTAGTGGGCGAGCCAGGAGTTGCCCAGCGAAAGCACCAGCGGCCCGCGCATCCCGGCCTGCTGCATTCCCTTCACGAAGGCGTCGTACTGCGTGAAATCCAGCGTGAGTTTTCCCCCCGCGTTCTGAATCCGGATCGGGTGGCTGCCCCAGAACCACTGCAGGGCGTCCAGGCCGTAGCGTTTCATCAGACGCCACTCGCCCGGGGCGAACGGCTCTCCGCTCAGGAACGAGCCGAACCGCGGCAGGTGGTCTTCGGTCAGGCGGAACGGCAGCACGCGCACGGCCAGGGGGCACTCGGCGCCGTGCCCTCCGGAGTCGACCAGGCGCAGCGTGGCCCGGTACACCCCGGACGGTGTGCCCTCCGGCACGCTGACCGTGACCCAGTACAGACGGCTCTCGCCCTGGGGCAGCGCGTGCGCCGTAACCGGGCGGATGAAAGTTGGATAGCGCACGTAGCTCAGGGTGGGCCACTTGGGCGGCTCTGGCAGGGGGTACTGCACCGGGTGGAACAGCACGTCCTCCACTTTGAGCGCCGACACCAGCCAGCCTCCCGGACCCTCCGCCTCCACTTTACCCCCGGCGGCCAGGCCCTCCACATTCCGCAGGCCGTAGGCGCAGAACGGCTGCGACTCGATAGCTCCGGGGGTGACAGTCAGGCGCAGGGTGTCCAGACGTTCGCCGGGGGCCGGGCGGCTGTTGGGGAATACCGTGTAGTTGCGGTCACGGTGATAAAGCAGCCAACCGCGCTCCAGCTCGGCGGGGTTTGGGAGCAGGCTGTCGGCCTGGACCGGCTGAAAGTGCTCCACCGCACCCTGCTCGACAAGGCGCGACAGGTAATCCGGGGCCACGGGCAGGCCCCCGCCCTGGGCGGACAGGGAGCATACAGCCAGGCAGGACAGCGCGAGCGACAGAATGACAACCATGCGCATGTGAGTCTCCGGGGCAGGCGTTGACAGTCTGGAGCGGCCGGGAAAGGTGTGTTCTCAAGACAGGAAAGCCCTTCCCGGGAATGATACCCGCAAAAGAGCTTTCCATGCAAGCTGATTTCTCGCCGTCTCAGTAGCCGCGGTTGTCGGGCGGGTTGTCGCCCCAGCCGGCGAACCAGCCCCCGGGCAGCACCACCGCGGCGTGCACGCTTGCCAGGCTCTTCCGGTCGGTCAGCTTGTAACCCATCTTCTCGAGGACCTGACGGGTGTCATTCGAAAAAGCGCGCGGTTCGGCCACAATCTGGTCGGGATAGTGCTGGTGGTGGAAACGCGGCGCGCTCACCGCCTCGCGCACGTTCATCCCGAACAGGGCCAGGTTTAGGAACACCTGGGCCACACCGGTGATGATAGTGGAGCCGCCGGAGGCCCCCAGGGCGGCGTAGAGGCTCTCCCGTCCCGTGGAGTCCGGCCGGGTGACTATGGTCGGGGTCATGCTGCTCAGCATGCGCTTGCCCGGGGCCACGGTGTTGGCCTCGCCCTGGCGCAGCCCGAACTTGTTGGGCTGGCCCGGCGCGGAGGCGAAATCATCCATCTCGTTGTTCAAGAGGAATCCCGCCCCCGGCACCACCGCACCGTTGCCGAACGAGGCGTTGATCGTGGTGGTGACCGCAGCCGCGCCGCCCCAGCGGTCGATCACGCTGAAATGCGTGGTATGCGTGGGCTCAGGCAGTCCCGGACCCACCTGGTCGCTGCATCCGGCATGTCCGGACGGGATCAGCTTGCGCCGACGGTCGAGGTAGCTTTTGGACAGAAGACTGTCCAGCGGCACCTTGACAAAGTCGGGGTCGGCCAGAAGGGCGTTACGGTCGGCATAGGCCAGGCGTTCGGCCTCCACCACCAGGTTCGCGTAGGCGGCGCTGTTGAACCCGGAGTTCTCCGGATGCAGCGGATCGAGCAGCCCCAGGATCTGGGCCAGCACCACGCCCCCGGAGCTGGGCGGCGGCATGCCGTACACACGGTAGCCGCGGAAATCGAAGACTGTAGGTTTGCGCTCCTGGCAGCGGTAGGCCGCCAGGTCCTCCCGGCTGATCAGTCCGCCGCCCTGGGCCATGAACGAGGCCAGGCTGTCCGCCACCCAACCGGAATAGAATCCCTCGCGACCGTGCAGGGAGATTTCGCGCAGCACGCGCCCCAGGTCGCTCTGGCGAAGGGTGTCGCCGGCGGGAAGGGCCGGGCCGTGCGGGAAATACTTGGCGCGGCTGGAGGCCCAGGGAGCAAACAGGCTGCTGTCCTCGACCAGGCCCCCGTGCAGCCAGGGCGTGACCACCATTCCATCCTCGGCCAGGCGCAGCGCCGGGGCGATGACCTGCTCGCGGCTGAACTTCCCCGAGCCGAAACGCTCCAGGGTGGTGAGCATACCCTCCACGCTGCCGGGCACACCGGAGGCCAGAAGGCTGCGCTGGCTGAGCTCGGGACGGGCCTTTCCCTGGCTGTCCATGAACATCTCCCGCGTGGCCCTGGCCGGGGCGGCCTCGCGGTAGTCCAGGGCATGAACCTGCCCGAACGGCTCGCGGTACAGACAGAACCCGCCGCCGCCAAGGTTGCCGGCGGCCGGCCAGGTCACCGCCAGGGCGAAACCCACCGCCACCGCTGCATCCGCAGCGTTACCCCCGGCGCGCAGCACCTCGAAACCGGCCGCCGCAGCCTGCGGTTCGGTGCAGACCACCATCCCCACCTCGCTCATGAAAGGCTGGATACGCTGGGCCTGCAGCGTGGTGGAGGTGGCGCAGAGGATGCAAAGCAGAATCAGGCTGATTATTTGCTTCCTTGTCTTTCTGGTCATTATTCCGTTCCTTATGTGTGTCGGACTTTATCATTCCCCGCCATAGCGGGCCAGAACATCGCGCCAGTCGCCCGGACGGCCACGCAGATCGGCCACGGCCCGCCCGCCCTCCTCCAGGGTGGTCCAGACCGCCGGGTAGCTGAACCGTCCGGCCCACAAATGCACCCCGTCATCCCGCTCCACGCCCGTGCGCTCGAAGCCGGAGAACGCGGACAGAGTCGACTCCCCCTCGGCCCCGGACAGGCCGCTCTCGACAGGCCGCACCACGCCCGACACGGCGAAACCGCCCAGGCGAAGGCTCAGCGGCCCGCCGGAGAGCAGGCTGATCTCGATCCGGGTGGACCCCTCGGCCGCGCCAGCCGAGAATCCGACCCGCAGCACGGACTGCCCGGCCCGGCCTGTCACCACTGCGCCCGCGTTGGAGCGGCTCTCGGCCCGGAACCCGCTGAACGGCCGCCAGCGCCCCTCCTGCTGCCAGAACAGCGCCGCGGCCCCGCCGCCGTAAACCTGGGCGAAACGGCCGCTCAGCAGAAGGTGGTAATACTTGCTTTCGGTGTAAGCGTGGTGGTTTATCCCCAGGTTCCAGAGCACCACGTGACGGCGCGTGCGCTGCGCGGCCAGGGGCAGCGCCGGGCTGAACAGCTTGATCCCGGGTGTCCAGGCCTCGGCCGGAGCGTGCCAGAACGGGCTTTCCGCCGGCACCTGCGCCAGGTGGCAGACCCGCCCCAGCCAGTAGGTGCTGCCCCGGCAGGAATAGCTGTCCAGCACGTCGGTCTTGCGGCCGATAAACCCGGGCAGCAAGAGGCCCCCCCGGTCGGTCGCGGCCTCCAGGGGCAGCCAGCGCAGGGCTCCCGCCACCGCGCTGCGCCAGGCGCCGGGGCGCCTCACCGGCAGGCCGCAGCGAAGCGCCATGGCCAGGCCGTCCAGGAAAGTCTGGCGGTACAGGATCGAGCGGCCCCAGACCGGCGCCACTCCCTCCTCGTCGAAAAACTCCAGCAGCGTGTCCAGGAACTCGACCGCCCGCGCCCGGATCGTCTCCGACAGCTCGGGCACGGCGCCCAGCTCGTCCAGCATCAGAAGGTAGGGCTGCATCTGGTTGCCGTTATAGGTGTCGAACGCCTCCTGAGCGCCGTCACGGTACCAACCGTCCCCGGCATAGAAATCCTGCACCACCCGCTGGACATGACTGCGCATCCCGTCCCTGTCCGCTTGGAAGCCCTCGTGCAGGAGGAACGCCTGCGCCAGCGCCGGGAAAAGCCGCCAGTTGGTGTCATCCACCCGGCGCCCGTCCACCTGAGCCAGCCAGGCCGCCACCTGGGCCTTCTCACTCGCGGAAAGAGGCTCCCACAGCGCGGCGCGGGCGTTGTGAAGGCACCAGGCCAGTGAGCTGGCCTCGCAGATCGGCTGACTGTGGTCGTTCATCCGGCCCCAGTAGCCTTCGCCTACTGGGTCGGTGCCGCGCAGCAGCGTCCGTCGCGCCGCCGCGGCGAAACTTTCGGCCGGCTCGAACGGTTCCACGGCGCGACCGCTCAGCCAGGGAGCTGCGGCCAGCAGGGGCCGGGAGAAGGATTCCAGGCGGTCCGAGATTTCGCCGTTGTCCGAGGCCGGATCCAGCAGCGCTCCGCAGTCTCCGGCCAGCACCGGGCCGAGAGGAGAGGCCAGCCTGCGCAGCCAGCGGCGGATAAAAGCACTCTCAAGGGCGGCAGGGGTGTCCGCCGTGTGGTTCAGGCTGTCCATTCAGGGGTCCTTACTCCCGCTGACAGGTGGGGCGGGACTGCCTCAGCTGTCCAGCACCTGGCGCACCATGTGGGCCAGGTCCTCGGCGGTATAGGGCTTGGAAAGGTAGCCGGCGGCCCGGACAATCAGTCCGCTGCTCACGCATTCATCGTTGTGCCCGGAGGAGATCAGTACGCGGGTTTCCGGCTTGCGGGCGATAATTTTCTGAAAGACCGAGGCTCCGCTCATCCTGGGCATGGTCAGATCGAGCAGCACCAGGTCGATAGAGTTCATGTTTTTTTCGAACAGCTCCAGCCCGGTCCGGCCGTCCAGGGCTGAGAGCACTTTGTAGCCCAGGTTTCCCAGGCTGAGACCCACGAATTTCTGGACCACCTCTTCATCGTCGATCACCAGGATCGTCTCGCTGCCGCCGGGCAGCTCGACCACCTCGTGCTCCTCCTCGGGCAGAATGGCCTCCACCGCAGGCAGGAAAATGTGGAAATCCGAGCCGCGGCCGGGCGCGCTCTCGATATAGACCCGTCCGCCGTACTTGCGCACCACGATGTTGTAGACCATCGACAGCCCGAGGCCCTGGCCCTTGCGCGCCTTGGTCTTGGTGGTGAACAGCGGGTCGAACGCGCGCCGCTGCACCTCCGGGCTCATGCCCACCCCGCTGTCGGAAAAAGTCAGGTGCACGTAGTCGCCAGGGGCCAGGCCCGAGGGGTCGCCCTGTCCAATAAGGGTCAGCGCGGCGCGCAGGCGGATATAGTCACCCTCGGAGACGCCCTTTTCCTCTATCGCCTGCACAGCGTTCGTGCCCAGGTTCAGGAACACCTGGCTCAGCTCACCCGGGTTGGCGTTGACATAGAAACGTCCGGGCGTGAAATCCACCACTTTCTCGATCAGACGGTCCGTGGTCTTGTTCAGCAGGCTGAACACCTCCGAGCCGACCTCGTGCATGTCCACCGAGCGGCGCTCGGCCACGAACCCGCCCGAGAGGGACTGGAACTGGCGGATCAGCTCGCCGGCGCGCTGGCAGGAGCGCTCGGCATCCCGCACGCACTGGCTCTGGACCTCGCTCAGCCTCCCGGCCTGCATGGAAAGCATCGAGATATTGCCCATGATGCCGGTGAGAAGGTTGTTGAAATCGTGGGCGATCCCCCCGGCCAGGGTGCCCAGGGAGTCCATGCGCTGGCGGAGCTGGAGCTGCTCCTCAAGCTGACGGCGCTCGGAGATGTCCTCCAGGCAGAGCAGGACCATCATCTGGCCCCCGATCATCAGGCGCGTCGAGGAGATAAGCAGTGAGACATCCCGCCGCTCACCCAGACGCAACACGCCGGTCTGCACCTCGTAGCGGTCGAAGCCCTGCCCGAAATCGAAAGTCTTACGGATCACGTTGCCCACAGTGCAGTCATTGCAGGACCGGTCGCAGCCGCAGGGCACCTCCCGGTCCGCGTAGTTGGCGCAGCCGAACACCTCGCCCCAGGGACGGTTGATCAGCTCGGGCAGCGGACGGCCCAGGGTGCGGGCGCCCGAGCGGTTGATCTTGCGCAGACGGCATTTCTCGTCGATCAGGGCCATGAACAGCGGGGCGCTGTCGAAAATCGCCGACAGCTCGGCTTGGCTGGAGCGAAGCTCCTCCTCCCAGGCCTTGCGCTCGGTAATGTCCTTGGCCACACCCTGCGTGCCGGCAAAAACCCGATGTCCCTGCTCGTCCTCCAGGTAATATCCCTCGGCCGAGACCAGGAAAACCCGGTTTTCCGCCCCGCCGACAATGGCCGAGCGCGGTCCGGGCAGGAAACGCACCTCCAGGTAGCGGGTCTTGCGCTGGCCGGTGCGGCGCTCGTCGATCTTCCGCGCCGCGTGCTCGCGGTCATCCGGGTGGATTATCTCCAGCATGTGTTGGCCCAGCAGGAAGTCGCGGTCGTAGCCGTAAAGCTCGAACGCTCCGCTGGCGAAAACGACCCGCCCCTCGGTGTCCAGTCGGTAGATCAGGTTGTAGCAAGCCGCGATAACTTTTCAGGTGCTTACAATAACTGAGCGGCCCCTTTTCTGTCAAATAGTGAAATCGATTTGCACTATTTGAAAGGGGCCGCTCGTCAATATATACAGAATTTCTCTCCCTGTCAGTGAGAAATCACCCACAAACAGTCAACTCACTCCATCGATCTTTCCAATATTCCCTATCGGCACCCCGTCAACCTGGCCGATATTTGAGCTGTCCACGCCGTTAACCTTGCCACCGCTCCAACCAGACGATAACGTTGTAAACGACTTTTGAGCACCATACCCAGTCCCAGCAGAATTTACTCCCTTCGCTCGATAATAGTACATAGTACCGGCATCCAAGCCTGACAGGTCATGATAATAACTACCGACACCACCTACCCCTTTATCAATGGTCCCGAGTTCATAACTCGTTGTTTTGCCATATTCGAAATATCGAGTAGTAGTTGCATATCCTATATCCGACACGCTCCCGTTTAGACGCGCAGCACTCACGGTGACGCTGCTTGCATCACTTGTTGCCATTGTTGGAGCAACTATCGTGTAATAGGTTACGACCAGTTTTGGCTTGTACCCCGCTCCCATGTCGGATGAACAATATCGAACACCGTATGTAGTAGAAGCAGACCAATTTGGAGGGGTATCTCCAGTAACATCATAATTCCCTCGAGTCCCTAACTTCGTAATACCTGACACTGCAATAGCAGCAAGTCCGCTTGCATTAAGAGTTATATCATTATACCCAGTAGCGTTAAACGAACTGTGGGCAAGGGAACCAAAACTGGTGGTTCCAAAGTTATCAAAATCAGCTAATGAAACCCCGGTATTAGAAGCTGGATTACTGCTTACAACAACCAACGACGAGGACCCGTTTGCTCCATAGTAGGTGTCCCCATAGATTGAAAACACGGCAGATGCCAAGTACTTACCGCTACCAATAGGCGAGGTATCAAAGAGCAATTCTGAACGAGAAATCCACTTCCACTGATTAGACGTGGCGGATGAGGAGTACGAATCATAGCAGTATGCGTTATCATCAACCATACTGGTTCCAGAGACTCCCCGTAATGTAGCCCACGAAGTATCCTGAGTGGCATTATGGATGTTACCATCAAAAGTGTTTGTCTCTGCGGAAGCATCTGGATATGCTGTCAACGTAGCAGGGACGGTAAATGGATACTCCGCTCCAATAAAAGCCGAATATGGCACTTCTTCCGTATCGGCATCGACAGCAAATCTCCCAAGTTTCGGCTTTGCCCCGGTGAAGCCGTGTTCAATGCGGATCGTGTCTCCAGGATTTTCTGAGAATGACCACTGCTCAAATAGCTTCCCCTCTATTAAGCGAAGGTAGCGCAAGCAAATGCCATATTCGTACTTCAGCACATTGTTCTTGTAGTTCGAATTATAGGGATCGTCAATCAGCGTAGGACCAGCCACTGAAAGGACTTCAATACCGCCCAGTTTAAGCACGGGATTCCATTCAGTTTTGCTATCACACAGTGCTCCATTGGGCTGGTCATTTATGTAGGTGACGGACACGGCCCCGCCTGAAACAGTTGCATTGAACTGATTCTCATCTGACGAGAATGAACCGTCCTGATTCTGTATCCATCCAACTTTACACTGGTATCCACGAGCGTTAACCATATCTAATTGAGTAATAGCAACGATATGCGCCCTATGCAGTTCTGAACCAGGCTTATTAACCTGGTACATTTTTGAACGTGGAAATTCCTTTGAGTAGTCGTACTTAAAATCAACTTCGCTTTTTTGTAATCCTAAGCGTGCTATCTCTTTTTCTACTACCAGATCCGTTACTTCTTTCTTATCGGGATCGGTTATGAGAGCGTCTTCATACGTGATTTTTGTTTCACTCATAGCGAGCCCCTTCACTTTATCTGGACCGTATTATACGACGGCCAGAAATAGATAACGTCCGCGGTCCGCGCATAACCTACAATTTGAAGTACATCGCTCGTGCCGGAAACTGCTGTCTGCTGGAATGTTCCGGCGGAGGTTGATGGATAAATTTTGCCCGAAATGTTGCTCACGGTCCAGTTCCAGGCGTCGCAGCGCACAAACCCGCTCTTGAGCACGGTTATGACCGCATTTGCCGAGCTGCTGCCCTTGGTTACGACCACCCCGGCGCATGGCATCGTGGAACTGGTGTCCGCGTCCGTTTTGTACCACTTGCCGTCCGAGGAAAAATAGACTGCCTGGCCGAACGTCAGCGTTTCACCCGCGATTCCCGGCTCCGCCGTCCCACTGGCGGAGGAGTCCGCCGGTAATATCCTCAGCCAGATAAACCTGAGCGTGTCGGCATTCAGTGAGTCCCGTATCGCAGCCTTTGCCAAAACCAGCGCTGCCTGTGCCGAGTCCCCCGCTATCTCCCTCGCCGCATCTACCGCGTCGTCCGCATACGCTTCCGCGCTGTCTCGCGCCGCCCGCTGCATTCGGACAGCGAGAGAATCATCCTGCCTGGCGCTGGCCGTTGCAAGAGAGTCCTGGCGCGCTTTCAATATGCTGTCCTGGCCCGCTTTTGCTCTTAGGCTGTCCAGCGCCTCGGCACGCATGATCGGCCCGGAAGTACCGCTATACGGCTGAGGCGCGGACAGAGTTAGTCCCGCCGCCAGGAAAACCAGGAGCATGCCGCCGATCAAATATCGTAATCTCATATCAGTTCCTCATCGTCAGAAGGGTCCGGATCGCCAGCTCGAGGCTCGGCTCGATCACGTAGCAGATATCCAGCTCCAGGCTCGGGTCCATTTCCAGCAGCCGGGTGATCACCATGCTCAGGGACGGATCGAGCTGGGCCGCGCGGGTCACAACCAGCGCCAGAGA